>DWUX01000048.1 GCA_019120545.1 Candidatus Blautia stercoripullorum
TCAGGATGATCGCTAAGCAAATACCGAAGGTTCACATTTGCATCCATCAGTTTTTTCATGCTTATTTATCATCGCCTTTTCCATTGCCCCTGCTTCTTTCTCCATTAATCCCGGATTCGCGTACTTAGCCTAACGCCCAATAGTAACGCGAGGATTGGTGTTGGCAAAAAAGGCATCCAGATAATAGGACAGATTTGCTTCGATCATCCTGACGTATCTTGGATAGCTGAAGATCACTCCCGGTTCGTCCAGTCCCTCTGTATGGCCGACGCATGAAAAACCGTTTCTGTCTGTTCCAATATAGGTATCTATCGACCTCATCTTGCCGTCTTCATTCTTCAGAATGATGTTCATCAGCGTCAGTCCGTCTCCGATGTCGTATAGGTCAACTTTTCGTTCAGAAGTTTTGTATTTGATCATTCTGCAGTATCCTCCCCTTTGATAAATGTTATGGTCTGTATATAGGGTTCTTCAGGGATCTTTCTATTTCTTTCCCCTGCCGCCGGGGGCATCTCCCTGTTTTTATTTTAACTGTGTGTACCTGCATTGGGCTGACTGCCGGTTTACTTTTCTTTTCACATGATCAGGGTCTATGGCAAATGCTTTTAAGATAGATTTCCAAGTCCCAGCCACAGCATGAGCCAATCTGTAAATTCCGTCTGCCTGAGGGAGCAATTCAATTTTTCCGGTTCTCTTATTGCAGCCTGCACCTTCATGTAATGCCTGTACGGCCATTTTCTCTTCAGCATCCCTCAGTTTTGAGTACATCCTTTTTCTTACGATCCGGGGCGGAACTGCCGCCGGCGTCCTGCTTTCCGGGAATTCTTCCGGATAGACAGATTTACGAAAATAGCTATTATCCTTGTTATAAAAGGTATTGGCCTTAATCCGGTTTTGCGGCATCGGACAGCGTCTTTTATAGAAATTTCCAGATTCATTGATAAGCCTAATCGTTTTTCCATAGGATACGGGCTTTGCCAGTGTCTGCCATAGTCTATCTTCCATAATCGCAGCAAAATAATCTAAATATTTATCATCTACGATCAGAGAAAATCTGTGTGCCAGGAAATTCAATGGAATTTTTGGTACTTACTTTTTTATGAAGGCTCCCGGAACTTTCAATATAAAAAGGATTTCCTTACATATATTCCAAAATGGCAACGATCTTGATTGTTTCCTTTTATTATGCTCAGATCCTATTTTCCGGGAACTGATATATTTCAGGGATGATCCAAAAATTCTTGTCAGAGCAAATCTGCAGACTGTCGAACCCTCAGGGAAAAGCCTTATTCTAAATCCGGAAGAATTTCCAGTAATAAAAGGCTTCTGTCCTCAAGGCATCAACGGCATATACGGCTCCATCGGTTGCCTTCTTTCTATCTCAGGATCGGTTTGTAACCTCTGTGAAATGGTAATGATATCCCCAAGGGGACTTGTCTGCCTCTCTTACACATTCTTTCTCGCCAAAGTCTTCCGCTTCTTCATGTCCATTGGCCGTAGAATCCGGATGCAGCAGTTCCTTATCGTGATAAAACGCGCCCATATAGATTTTATGGGGATTTGAGATATCATCATCCAGGACATATCCTTCTATCCCATCCGGTTTTCTGTTCCAGGCAGTCTCTATTCTAATATTCGCAGAATAGAGTACTGTTCCATCTTCCAGGACGCCACATGATGATATATACTCATTGGGCATAAATTTTTGTACTATAACCTTGGGTTCTTCCCATTTTCTTTTCATTTATCCTGTATGATGTTTACAAAAGCTCAAACACCATATCTCCCTTCTTTTAATCTGGTATCGCGGTTCCATACATTCAAATACTGCGGACTTTTGATTTTATCTTGCAGCCTTGACTGCTCTATAGGAATGTATTGCCGCTTCCTTTATCTGAATTGTTTGTATGCCGGATGATGCCGGGAGTGTTTCTTTTGAGTACCTATTTCAATCAAGTCTAGGATAATAAACGCTGGCAGATATCACACACAGTATCCGACTTTAGAAAAGGAAGTACCTCCCCACAATTTACGTTGGTATTGATATTGCAAGGGGAGTCTTTTTATCTCAGCCATTTCTTCTGATGGCAAAGATCTCAAATGACTCTGATGGCTTCCATTAAAGCCTACTATGATAAGAAGATAGCAGAGGGACAGACACATTACCATTCTCTTGGCATTGCACCGGCAAACTTGCCAGAGTCATCTGAAATATACTGACTGAGGAAGGGGCATGGAGCCTCAGCTAACGGGGCTATATACCAATATTCACTAAATGCCAAAGCTGCTTCTTCACATATTTGTCATCATATATCCAGCTCCAGTTGTTCAAGGCTTCTTCTAAAACCGCCAAGAAAGATCTGCTCTCTGGCACCAGATTTTACAGGAACATCCTAAAAGTCCTATCGCCCTCCCTCATTACTTCTCTCTTGATAATAGATGAATCTTCCTTTTTCTTAAAATCAAAAAGATTTTTCTTATTTCACAATAAAAATCAGGAAGCGATCATCCAGCGTCTTAATATGTCAACGGCCCTACACGGGCTTTTCTCATTTTCACACTAGCCACTGTAGATTATAAAATTATAACCTGCAATATGTGTCAACGCCCTACACGGGCTTTTCTTATTTTCACGTTGGCTTTGAATCCGTCACTCGACTGGATTAAGGATTTGTGTCAGCGCCCTGCACGGGCTTTTCTCATTTTCACAGTACCCTCTCAAACCCCTTATAAACAGAGGCTTCCGAGCCCTATTTTTGTAAATATTTATCTGACTATTCTGATAACAATGGTTTTTCATCGTTTTTTTGGCATGTTCATAGTTTATTCATATTTTCCTACTTTTATTCTGAAGGTACCTCTATCTTCCTTCTTTCTCTTTTTTCCTTTTCTGTGTATTATATTCCTATGATATCATTAAACCATATTCAATGCTGCGAATCACTGTATTCTAATTTCTTCTATTTTTTTCCACAGCATTCTTTTTAGATCTTTTATATAGAATAGCCCTATTTCTTAACAAAATTCTTCCTATAGTTATTTTATATCCTTATAATTTTGCAGCATATACAAATATATATCTAGGCTTTTCTGGAATCGTAACAAATCCTTTTTTGGCCTGATATCATTAGATCAACTGGCATAGTTTTTAATTTGTCCCAAGTATCTAATCTACAAAATCGTAATAATTTTTCTCTGTATTCCGAGTTGCTCCAGATGTAGTACTGTAAATATATAAAAATCTAGAAGTACTTTTAATTATATGTGCAGCATACATAGCCTTCATTTAGTCGTATGTCCTCATCAAAATACACATGGTTTTCAATTAATGTGTCTTTCCTATAAAGTCCTGATGTTGTCAATTGCCGCTTTCCTGGAAAACACTATCTCTCATAACTATGTCCGGACCATAACAATTTCTATCAACATTTGTTATCAAAGAAGAATACCGTAAAGACAACCGGTTAAAAGGCTAATTCGTAAAGCAGAACTGGAACAGCCAGACGCCAGTATTGCAGCCATTGACTATCAATCTGGTCGGAAACTGTATATTACGCATGAACTGATCATCTCTCACGGTCAATCTGATCATCGTTCACGGAGATTTAGATCACTGGTCTCGGAGAGAGATAGCTTGTAGCCAACGCCCTTCTTATAATGGATATGGCACACATTCGTGTGACTATCACATTTAAGGAGGACGATGGTCATGGTAGATTATCGCGAAATCCTTAGGCTTCATAGCCTTGGGCACAACATCACACAGATTGCCGGATCGCTGCACAGCTCACGCAACACCGTAAGAGAAGTGGAACGTCTTGCAGATGAAAAAGGAATCCGGTGGCCACTTGGAGAGGAGGTGACAAATCCACAGCTTTATGCCCTGCTTTATCCGGAACGACAAGAAAAAGCAAACGTTTATCTGGAACCAAACTGTAAATGGATCCATCAGGAACTGGCTAAAAAAGGAGTGAACCTGACACTGCTCTGGAAAGAGTATCAGGTCAAATGTTCAAATGCCGGGCGTGTTCCATACCAGTATACTCAGTTCTGTGATATCTATCGGGCATGGGCGAAAAAATCCAAAGCTACGATGAGAATCCATCATAAGCCCGGAGATGCCATGGAAGTGGACTGGGCTGGCGGAACACTGCCGATCAAAGATCCTGTTACCGGAGAAACTGTTCCCGCATACCTTTTTGTAGGGGTTCTTCCCTGCAGCTGCTATGTTTATGCCGAACTCTGCAGCGACATGAAGTCTGAAAACTGGCTGCTCTGCCATGTA
>DWUX01000049.1 GCA_019120545.1 Candidatus Blautia stercoripullorum
CTTGTTTTTCTTTGCATAAACAATATTGACACTCTGTCCTTCTTTTCTTTCTTCCGCAGCTTTCTTCATCACTTCCAGAAGTTTCTCCTGAGAAAGCTTTTTATCCAGGAGATATGCCTTTTTCTCCTTTGTTCCCGGAACCTTAAATCCTTTTTCCATAAGAAGCATAACAATACGCTCAAACCCAATAGAAAAGCCAGTTGCAGGAGTAGGAGTTCCTGTAAACTTGCCGATCATCTCATCGTAGCGTCCGCCGCCTCCCACACTTCCAGAGAAACCATCAATAGAAATTTCAAAGATGGGGCCGGTATAGTAAGACATTCCTCTTACCAGAGTAGGATCGAATTCCAGAGTAAAGTTAGCTGTTTTAGCTTCCATTACACACTGGATAATCGTGGTCAGATCGTCTGCCACTTTAGGATCCAGGAATCCCTCCAGTTTTTCCTTGCAGTATTGCACTCCCTCAATTCCAGAGCCCATGGTCTTGAAGAGATCCAGATATTTCTCTACGCTCTCTTTTGCAAAGCCGGATTCTTCCAGTTCTGCGGCAACTCCATCCATGCCGATCTTATCCATTTTGTCCAGAATAATAAATACCTGATTGAAGGAATCTTCCGGGAATCCGCTGTAGGCAGCCATAGCTTTCAGGATCCTGCGGTCATTAATGCGGATTGTAAAACTGTCAAAATCCAGTTTTCCAACCAGGGTGGAAGTTGCCAGGATCACATCGATCTCAGCCAGGAAAGTAGGATCTCCCAGAATATCAATATCACACTGCATAAACTGACGGAAACGTCCTCTCTGAGGGCGGTCCGCACGGAATACATTTCCGATATGGAGGGCCTTGAAAGGCTGAGGCAGTTCGTTGGCATTATTGGAATAGAAGCGGCAGAGAGGCACTGTAAGATCGTAACGAAGTCCGCTGTCTACCAGATCATCCTGGGATTTTGCCTCTTCAATCTTTAATTTTTCTCCTCTCTTCAGGATACGGAAAATAAGTTTTTCATTATCCCCTCCCTGTTTGCTGGTGAGATTTTCAATGTGCTCTACGCATGGAGCCTCCATAGAAGTAAATCCGAACTGTTTATAGGTCTCCTTGATCAGCCCGATCACATAGTCACGAATTTCCATTTCCTGGGGCAGAATATCCTTCATGCCTGTCACTGGTTTTTTCTTTAACTGCATTGTTCTGTTCTCCTCTCTTTTTCCTGGTCTCCTTTGTGGACCACTTTCATAAATGCAAGAAATACCTGCATGTCAAAATTTTTGATTTCATCGATCATAAGCCGTATAGCCGTTTCCGGATCAAAGGCCTCCCGGTACGGTCTTTTTTCAGTCAGCGCCGCATAAGTATCGCAGACTCTCAGGATCCGGCTTCCCAAAGGGATTTCTTCTCCCTGAAGATTCTGGGGATAGCCGCTTCCGTCATAATTCTCATGGTGATAATAAATCGCTTCCAGCACAAAGCTGGAATATCCCCGGTTGTGGAGAGCCTCGCATCCAAGCTGAGGATGACGGCGTACATATTTGATTTCTTCTACCACCAGAGGATTTTCCTTCCCGGATACATATCCGGAAAGTTTAAGCTTTCCAATATCGTGGAGGACCCCGGCCACTGCCAGTTCATAGCACTGATCTTCTGGCAGCTGCAATTCTTTCCCTACCTGATAAGCCAGATTGCTCACTGTAATACCATGATTGATCACGGACATCAGGTCATAGTCGATCATCCTTATATTTTTTTCAGCCATGTGTCAATCCCGACCTTTTTTCGTTGAATCATTTCGTCAATGCGGCTTATGTAATTGGTCACATCCTTTACATTCTCTGCTCTTTCAATCCGTTCTCCGTTCTGGAATACAAATTTCGTAGAAGCTCCGGCGCCCGCCGCCATGATCGATTGTTTTTCTTCCATCATTAGTATATTGTAAATTCCTGCTTTGTCAACTTTTGCAAAGCCGGTATTTTCAAGATTTCCGCACATATTTTTCTGGCGGTAAAGATAATAAGGCCCCATTCCCATCTCATAAGCATATTTCATGGCCATATCCATGATTTCCTGATTGTTTTCAAATGCCATCTCCTGGTACTGATCACGGAAAATATTCAGTCTGGCTGCTCTTTTTACCGCCAGGGAATGGACTGTAAGACTGTCCGGCGCCAATTTTTTCACTTCTTCCAGGGTATGTTCCACATCTTCTTTATGCTCTCCCGGAAGTCCTACGATCAGATCCATGTTGATATTGTCAAATCCGCAGTCCCGGGCAAGGCAAAAGGCCCTGACTGTATCTTCCACAGTATGCCGTCTTCCGATAATATCCAGTGTCTTCTGATTCATTGTCTGCGGGTTCACTGAAATCCTGGTCACAGGGAACTCACGGATAGCCATAAGTTTTTCCCGGTTAATACTGTCCGGTCTTCCGGCTTCAATGGTATATTCCGAAACCTCTTCCACCGGAAAATTCTCCTGGATATGCCTCAGAAGTCTTCTCAGCTGATCCGGTTCTAAAGTGGTAGGTGTTCCTCCGCCGATATAAATCGTATTTAAAGGTCTGTCTTTCATCTCCCGGGAGATGAAAGACAGTTCCTTTAACAAAGCGGCAAGATAATCATCTATCCGGTTTTTCCATTTTTCCAAAGGCGAAGAGCTGAAAGAACAATATAGGCAGATGCTTGGACAAAAAGGAATCCCCACATACAGACTATAGCCATTTTCGTAATCTATGCCTTTTAAAATATCCCGCTCTCTGTTAGCAATAGTAATAGCCAGAGCAGTCTTTTCGTCGCTTGTAAAATAGGTCTTTCTCATATAGTCTGCTGCCTGGACATTAGTCATGCCCTCTTCGATCAGACCCATAGCAATCTTAACAGGACGGATGCCGGTAAGATCTCCCCAGGGAAGAGTATGTCCTGTTTCCTGCACCAGCAGCTTATAGAGAATCTGCTTCAAAGTATTTTTCCTGCTTTTTCGGTCTTCCTCTTCATCATAAGAGGCAGAGTCCTCCAGGACATGATCCTTTGTATGGATCCCGATTCTTACCTGGTCTCCATAAAAAATAGAGACCAATTTTTCATATTCTCTTGGAGCTTCTTCCTCCAAAATACAGTACATTTCAACTTCTTCTTTTGGGTAAAAAGCTTTTACCAAGGTATATGCGTCGTATTCAAACTCTTTTTTGTTAAAAGATATTCCTATCATTTCCTATTATCTCTTCTTGTCTTTTCTTTTTTATAAATAGGGATTATGGGCTTTTTCAAAGGCAGCATCTGTCTCTTCCCCATGTCCGGGAAAAATTTCCGTCTCCTGGGGAAGAACTTCAAAAAGCCGGTGAAGGCTCTCCTTCATCTGCCTCATACTTCCTGTAGGAAGGTCCGTTCTGCCGCAGGAGCCGCAGAAAACCGTGTCTCCTGACATGCAGACTCCTTCTTCTTTCAGCCAATAACAGCAGGATCCGGAAGTATGTCCCGGCGTATAGACAGCGGTCACCTGAAAACCTGCCAGGACTTGTTCCTGACCGTCTTCCATCCAGCAGTCAGCCTTTACTGTGTAAGGCTTTCCTGACCAGGCGCTGGAAAGATTTGCCATTGGATCTGACATCAGTTTTTCTTCTGCTTTAGGCGCATAGATCGGTATGTTATAATGCGCTCTCAGCTCGTTAGCCGCACAGATATGGTCATAGTGGCCATGGGTCAGAAGAATTCCCACCGGCCTGCCTTCCAGACTGGCAAGAGCTGCTTCAATCCGTTCCTCCTGGGCGCCGGGATCCACGATCAGAGTCTCTCCGGATTCTTTATTCTTGAGAAAATAGCAGTTGGTCTGTACCGGACCAACTACAATTCCCCGCAATATAAGATTTTTCATTTACTGTTCTCCCTCTGTCATCCTGCGGTACGTTCGATGTCTTTTACACTTTCAATCTGGCGTATCTTCTCGATAATACCGTTTAATTCTTCTTTGCTGGCCACCTCAAAGGAAATATCGATAGTCGCTATCCCCTGTTTGCTGGTTCTGGTATTCAGCGCTGAAATATCGATCTTTCTTTCTGTAAAAATCTTCGAAATGTCTACGATCAGACCGGTACGATTATAGGCATATACATTCAATTCCGCCATATACCGCTCTCCTGCAGTATTATCCGGCGCCTGCCACTCGGCATCGATGAGACGGTGCCGGTCCTCTTCAGACATATTGATCACATTGATACAGTCTGTCCGGTGGATAGTCACTCCTCTTCCCCTGGTCACATATCCTACGATTTCGTCGCCAGGTATAGGATTGCAGCATTTAGAGAATCGTACAGCTACATCATGGAT
>DWUX01000050.1 GCA_019120545.1 Candidatus Blautia stercoripullorum
TTATAGCATGGTTTTGGTAAAATTGCATTAAGAAATACTTGCCTGAAAGGGAAAATGTGATATAATAGTTTTAGGTTTTCTAAGGGCTGATTTATGCAGTCCTGTGAAAGAGGGAACTTAGAAATTCTATATGGAGGTCTTTAGTTATGTTAGTATCAGCAGCAGAAATGTTAAAGAAAGCAAAAGCAGGACATTATGCAGTAGGTCAGTTCAATATCAATAACCTTGAATGGACAAAAGCAGCCCTTCTGACAGCAGAAGAGTGCAAATCCCCTATTATTTTAGGAGTTTCCGAAGGCGCTGGAAAATATATGTGCGGCTTTAAAACAGTTGCAGATATGGTTAAAGCCATGATGGAAGAACTGAAGATTACAGTACCGGTAGCTCTTCACTTAGACCACGGTACATATGACGGATGTTATAAATGCATTAAAGCAGGATTCTCATCCATTATGTTTGACGGTTCTCATTACCCAATTGAAGAAAATGTAGAAAAGACAAAAGAACTGGCAGGAGTATGCAAGGGCCTTGGACTTTCTCTGGAAGCTGAAGTTGGATCTATCGGCGGAGAAGAAGATGGTGTTGTAGGTATGGGCGAGTGCGCAGATCCTAAAGAATGCAAAATGATCGCTGATCTGGGTGTAGACATGCTGGCAGCTGGTATCGGTAATATTCATGGAAAATATCCGGAAAACTGGCCGGGACTTCGTTTTGACGTATTAGACGATATTCAGAAACTGACGGGCGAAATGCCTCTGGTACTTCACGGCGGTACAGGAATCCCTGCAGATATGATCCGCAAAGCCATTGACTTAGGCGTATCTAAGATTAATGTAAATACTGAATGCCAGTTATCCTTCGCAGCGGCTACAAGAAAATATATCGAAGAAGGCAAAGATAATGAAGGAAAGGGATATGACCCACGTAAATTATTAAAACCAGGCTTCGAAGCAATCTGCGATACGATCAAAGAAAAAATGGAACTGTTCGGTTCTGTTGGAAAAGCATTCGAATAAAAGTGAAGCAACAAGCCTCCGGAATTTTCCGGGGGCTTACACTATTTTTAGATATTGTATTACAAAAAAGGCTCCCGGAAATTTTCCGGGAGCCTGAATTTTTATAAAGTATCGTTTCTCTTGATATAGCCGGGTCTGTCGGGAGCGGAGATGATCTCTTTTACATGGATCAGTTTGGCATGTTTATCTACTACCTGATTTTCTACATAGACATCTTTTCCTACGACAGAGTCAGGAAGGATTACACTGTTTTTCACTACAGCTCCTTCTTTGATCACACAGCCTCTTCCTATAACGGAATTTTCCACGGTTCCTTCGATGAGGCAGCCGTTGGAAACGACAGAATTTTTTACATCAGCATTTTCGAAATACTGGGTAGGACAGGAATCATTGGTCCTGGTGTAAATAGGCCAGTCAACGCTGAAAAGACTCTGGCTGGTTTTCATATCGATAAGAGAGATATTGGCATCATAGTAACTCTTAAAATCGGAGATCGATGCGAAATATCCACGATGTACAAAACCACGGATATCTAATTCACTGCAGGAATCATTTACAATATCAGACAGAGTATACATAGAAGAAAGTTTGTGAGCTTTTTCTACCAGCTCGATAAACAGCTCTTTCTTCATTACGTAAGTTTCCATGAAGATATTGCGGTTCTTGGCATTTCCATGATTAGGCTCCATGGAAAGAACACCTTTCTGCTTATTCAGGTTCAGAATATTGCAGTTCAGGAAAGATTCCTTTGCATTGTCTACTGCATGATACAAAAGTGTAATGTCTGCCCCGGATTCGATATGTGATTCCAGAAGCTGGCTGTAATCCATAGCGTAGATCATGTAGCTGGGAGCAATTACTACATAGGGCTCGTGAGCCTGTTCAATGAACTCCATATTTTCGATAAAGGCAGCGATATCATTATTGTAGATATCATTGTCCATGCCGTTTTCTGAATAGAGGAGATGAAGTTTTCCTCTTTTGGAGTTGATGTTATAATGACGTCCGGTTCCCAGATGCTCGGTGAGAGAACGAGGCTTTCTGCGGATATATACCTGAATACGGTCAATGCCGCTGTTGCTCATATTAGAGATTGGAAAGTCGATCACACGATAACGTCCCAGGAAAGAAAATGCGCCTACGGGACGGTAGGTCTGCATACCCTCTATATGTACGTTTCTTCCGGCAAAATTTACAATTCCAAATGCCTTGCTCATATTATTCTTCCCCCTTTACACGTTTTGCAATGAGCTCGATATGTTCGCTGTCAGCGCTGCCCACTTTGGCATTTTTGCCGATGTGTACGCCGTCTGCCACAATGACTCTCTGTACTACAGCCCCTTCTTCGACAACAGCGCCGGGCATGATCACACTGTCAATAACCTTGGCCCCGGTTCCGACTTTTGTATCGGTAAATAATACAGAATTTTCTACTGTACCGTCGATGATACAGCCCTGGGTGATAAATGCACGTTTGATCTTTGCGTTAGGTCCGATATAGTGGGGAAGACTGTCGGAATCTTCGGTATAAATCTTCCAGGAAGAATCGCTTAAATCCAGAGGATTGTTCTTGTCCAGAAGATCCATGTTGGCTTCCCAGAGAGAGTCGATGGTTCCTACGTCTTTCCAGTATCCTTTGAATTTATAAGCATAAAGGGTTTTGTTCTCACTGAGCATAACAGGAATGATATCTTTACCGAAATCGTGGTGGGAATCTGGATTTTTCATATCTGCTGTCAAAAGCTTTCTCAGAGGTTTCCAAGTGAAGATATAGATGCCCATGGAAGCCAGATTACTCTTCGGATGTTCCGGTTTTTCTTCAAATTCTACGATTTTTCCGGTTTCATCGGTATTCATGATACCAAAACGGCTTGCTTCCCGCATAGGAACTTCAATTACGGCGATGGTAGCATCTGCGTTCTGTTCTTTATGAGCGGCCAGCATTTTAGCATAGTTCATTTTGTAAATATGGTCACCGGAAAGAATCAGAACATATTCCGGATCAAAGCTGTCGATAAAGTCAATATTCTGAGAAATGGCATCTGCGGTTCCTCTGTATACATCTAAATCTACATCCGCCTTTTCACGGGGAGCAAGTACATAAACACCGCTGTTTTTGGCATCCAGTCCCCAACGGCCGCCTGCAGCTACATAGCTGTTTAACTGAATAGATTCGTACTGTGTCAGTACACCTACATTATCGATCCCACTGTTGGCACAGTTACTCAGTGGAAAATCAATGATACGGTATTTTCCGCCGTAAGACACGGCAGGCTTTGCAACTTTTTTTGTCAGCTCATGCAGACGTGTGCCACGGCCGCCGGCCAGTATCATTGCCAACATATTGTTTTGTTTCATAGTGAACCCTCTCTTTCTTAAGATAACAATGGGATAGCATAAAAATCTCTCCCATTGTTTTTGTTGCTATATATTATACAATTAATCGCTGTTATTTTCCACAATTTTAAGCAAAAAAACACAAAAAATAAGAAAAAAATAAGGAAAATTTATATGGATAATGGCCAAAAAATTAAGAGGGACATTTTTTACATAAATCGGGCATAAATTTTACAAAAAAACAGGTGAAAATACGATGGAGGAGTTGATCCACGGACTGCAGAAATTGGTGTGGGGCCCTGGAATGCTGGTTTTCTTTCTGGGTACGGGAATCCGATTTACTATTCAGTCAGATTTTTTTCAAATAAGAAAAATACATATTTGGTTAGGAAAGACTATAGGATCTTTGTGGAAAAACAAAGATGTAAAAAAAACAGGAAAAGAGCATGCAATCTCTCAGTTTCAGTCCTTCTGTACGGCTTTGGCAGCTACTTTGGGAACCGGGAATATCACAGGGGTGGCGACAGCACTGATCTTCGGAGGTCCGGGGGCAATTTTTTGGATGTGGGTTTCGGCATTTTTCGGAATGATGACAAACTATGGGGAAAATTATCTGGGAATCCGTTATCGGTATAAAGATAAAAACGGCCGGTGGATAGGCGGGGCTATGGTTTATATGGAAAGAGGCCTGAACTCCAGATTCCTGGCAGTGCTTTTTGCCGTATGCTGTCTTGCGGCCTCTCTGGGGATGGGAAATATGGTCCAGGGAAACTCCATGGCGAAGGGACTGGAAACAGCTTTCAGCATTCCCCCTTTTCTAACGGGCACTATCTGTATGATCCTTGTAGCGATAATTTCTGCCGGAGGTGTGAAACGGATCGCATCTCTTACAGAAAAACTGGTTCCTTTTATGGCAGGGATATATTTTCTGGGGGCGTTGGCAGTGCTGGCAATAAACTGGCAGGCGGTTCCCGGAGCGGTAAAATTGATTTTTACCCAGGCATTCCAGCTGAAAGCAGGAGCAGGAGGAATAGCGGGTTATACCATGGGGCAGGCTGTACGCATGGGGATTGCCAGAGGAATTTTTTCTAATGAGGCAGGTCTTGGATCTTCTGTAATGGCTCATGCACAGACGGATGTACAGAGCCCGGAGATTCAGGGAATGTGGGGGATATTAGAAGTGTTTATCGATACCATAGTAGGATGTACGGTCACGGCACTGGTGATCTTAACAAGCGGCGTATATCAGCCGGAATTATACCTGAAACAGATCAGTCAGGGAATTGAAACAATAGATGGAACTACCTTAACCGGTCAGGCTTTTGCTGCTGTGATTCCATGGGGAGAGCAGTTTCTGGCCGCTGCGACAGCCCTGTTTGCTTTTGCTACTATTGCCGGATGGTCTTATTTCGGAGAACAGACAGCAGCTTATCTGGGTAAGGAAAAGGGGGCTTTTTTATATCGCCTTTTCTATGTATTGCTTACACTCCCGGGCTGTATCCTGGCGCCCAGCTTGATCTGGGAACTGTCAGACGCCTTTAACGGGATGATGGCGCTGCCTAATCTGATAGCCCTGTTTTTTCTGGGAAAAGAGGTAAAATTCTATTCTGAAAACTGATAAATTCCATAGTCAGGCGGCTAAACAGGATTTGAAAAGAGAAGAGAAAAGAAGATAGTTGCAGGGAAGATTTCATCAGTATATAATCAAAACAGAATCTAAAATCAGAAATTCAGAGGGGACGAACGGAAAATATGAACTATCGATTTGATATACAATACGATGGGACCAGGTATGGAGGCTGGCAGCGGCAGAAGACTACGGACAATACTATACAGGGGAAAATTGAGGAGGTGCTTTTCCGTATGACAGGAAGCCCTGTACCGATCCAGGGAGCAGGAAGAACAGATGCAGGGGTCCATGCTCTGGGTCAGGTGGCGAACGGGCGCTTTGACAGCCGGCTGAACTGTGAAGAAATCTGTGATTATATGAATCATTATCTTCCGGAGGATATTGAGATCCTCCGGGTAAGCCAGGTTTCAGAAAGATTTCACAGTCGTCTGAACGCAAAAGAAAAGCTGTACCGATACCGGATCGGAATCGGCAGCCATAAAAATGTATTTGAGAGAAAGTATATCTGTCCTCTTCATGAGACATATGATGTGGAAGCTATGGAGAAGGCCGCAGGATATCTTACAGGAACTCATGATTTCAGGAGCTTCTGCGCCAATAAAAAAATGAAAAAGTCTACAGTCAGGACCATTTATGAGATCAAGATCACAGAGTTTCCCAAGGAACTGCAGATTGATTATAGGGGAGACGGTTTTCTCTATAATATGGTGAGGATCCTTACAGGAACATTGATCGAAATCGGAAGAGGAAGCCGTAAGCCGGAGGAAATACAGGAAATTTTAGAAGGGAGAGACAGAGGTCTGGCTGGATTTACCGCTCCGGCCAGAGGCCTGACTCTGGTTGAGGTCAGATACTGAGAATTTACAGAAAAGGAAAGGCAGGAGAGATACAATGGAAGAAACAATGCAGGAACGGATGGAGAGAGAGATCCGGGAGGGAATGGATAAGCTGTATCCAAAGGATCCGGATCATCTATATAGTAAGATGCAGATAGAATTTTACAGCTGCAGTTATGAGAAAAAAAGCGTGACCCTTCGGTATCCTATACAAAGGTGGGAGCTGAACCATATGAGTACGGTGCATGGAGGAATCATAGCAGCGGCTATAGATACAGCCTGCGGGACTATTGTGCGCAGTGTCAGCGGAAAAAACGTGATCCCTACCATTAATCTGAATATTAACTATCTTTCACCGGGAATGGCTGGAGATGCCCTTTTAGTCACAGCACAGGCAGACAGAGCAGGAAGACGTATCTGCAGTATCAGCGCCCAATGCAGATCAGAAAAAACAGGAAAACTGATTGCCACAGCCTCAGCAAATTTTATGATTGCAGAATAAAAATTCCGTAAAGCCTTTGAAAAATGGAAATTTTATGGTAGTATATCAGTCGGAAGAAAAGTCTGCTCTCCTGAAGGGGTGTGGATTGAAATAGAATCAGATGGAGGAGTAAAAATTGGAAAAAGAATCAGCAAAAGAAAATGTTTCCAAAAACTTTATAGAACAGATCATAGAAAAGGATCTGGCAGAAGGAAAATATGAGGAGATCTGTACGAGGTTTCCTCCGGAGCCTAATGGATATCTTCATATAGGACATGCCAAATCTATTTTATTAAATTACGGGCTTTCTCAGAAGTATCACGGAAAGTTCAATCTTCGTTTTGACGATACAAATCCTACAAAAGAAAAGACAGAGTTTGTAGAATCTATCAAAGCGGATGTAAAATGGCTTGGAGCTGACTGGGAGGATCGGCTTTATTTTGCTTCTGATTATTTTGACCAGATGTATGAAGCAGCAGTAAAGCTGATCAAAAAAGGAAAAGCCTTTGTCTGTGATCTGAGTCCGGAAGAAATCCGTGAATACAGGGGAACTCTGACAGAGCCTGGAAAAGAAAGTCCTTACAGAAACAGAAGCATAGAGGAAAATCTGGACTTGTTTGAGAGAATGAAAAACGGAGAATTTCCTGACGGAAGCCATGTGCTCAGAGCAAAGATCGATATGGCTTCCCCCAATATTAATATGAGGGATCCTATTATTTACCGGGTCGCTCATATGACACATCATAATACCGGCGATAAATGGTGCATTTATCCCATGTATGACTTTGCACATCCTATTGAAGATGCTATTGAAGGAGTGACTCATTCAATCTGCACCCTGGAGTTTGAGGACCACAGGCCTCTTTACGACTGGGTAGTGCGGGAATTGGAATATCCTCATCCCCCAAAACAGATTGAATTTGCTAAGCTGTATCTCACCAATGTAGTGACAGGAAAAAGATATATCAAAAAGCTGGTAGAAGAAGGAATCGTAGATGGATGGGATGACCCCAGACTGGTTTCCATTGCAGCCCTTAGAAGAAGAGGTTTTACTCCGGAATCTATCCAGAAGTTTGTAGAGCTCTGCGGTGTTTCCAAGGCCAACAGTTCAGTGGACTATGCTATGCTGGAATATTGTATCCGGGAGGATCTGAAGATGAAAGCTCCCCGTATGATGGCAGTACTGGATCCTGTAAAATTGGTGATCGATAATTATCCGGAAAAGGAAATCGAGTATCTGGAAGTTCCTAATAATATGGAAAATCCAGAACTGGGAGTCAGACAGGTGCCTTTTGGAAGAGAGCTTTACATTGAAAGAGAAGATTTTATGGAAGTTCCCGTGAAGAAGTACAGACGTCTTTATCCCGGCAACGAGGTAAGATTGATGAATGCTTATTTTGTTACCTGTACAGACTGTGAGAAAGATGAAAACGGAAATGTTACAGTGATCCATTGTACTTATGATCCTGCCTCCAAGGGAGGAAATTCTCCGGATGGAAGAAAGGTAAAGGGAACAATCCACTGGGTATGCGCAGAAACAGCGGTGAAGGCTCAGTGCCGTCTTTATGAGAATATTGTAGACGAGGAAAAAGGAGTCTATAACAAAGAGGATGGAAGCTTGAATGTAAATCCAAATTCTCTTACGGTAGTAGAAGCCTATGTGGAGCCGGAACTTGGAAAAGCAGGGGCTTATGACCGCTATCAGTTTGTAAGAAACGGATTCTTCTGCGGAGACTGCCACGATACCAAGCCTGGCGCGCCAGTGTTTAACCGTATTGTATCTTTGAAGAGTTCCTTTAAGCTTCCTGAAAAGTAAAATAATGAATGATTTAATGATCCCTCTGATTGAGGACAGCCGTGTTCCTTTGTACCGGCAGATATATGATTATATAAAAAAAGAAATACAGGAAGAAAAGATGAAGGCAGGAGAAAAACTGCCTTCATCCCGCCTTTTGGCCAAGAATCTGTGCATCAGCAGAAGCACTGTGGATATGGCTTATGATCAGCTGCTTTCAGAAGGATATATTGAGTCTGTCCCCTGTAAAGGGTATTATGTCTGCCAGGTGGAAGGACTCTATTTTTCGAAAAAAAAGACGGCAGAAAAACCAGTCAGAGAAAAGAAGAATAATCCTGTCTACCGATGGGATTTTGCTTTAAATGGCATTGCTTCCGGCGGCTTTCCACATAATGCCTGGCGAAAGCTTTCCAGAGAAGTCCTGTCTCAGGAGGGAGACGGCCTTTTTCAGCTTGGAGATCCTTGCGGAGAGCCGGGGATCCGTCAGGCTGTGGCGGAATATCTTCACAGTGCCAGGGGGGTGGACTGTGACCCTGACCAGATCATTATAGGCGCGGGAAATGACTATCTGTTGATGCTTCTGTGGGTGATCCTGGGCAGAAACAGAAAAATCGCTATGGAAAATCCAACTTATTTAAGTGCCTATTATGATCTGATACATATGGGCTGCCAGATCCTTCCGGTAGGCCAGGATAGCCAGGGAATCCGGGTAGAAGAGCTGGAACAAAGCGGAGCGGATATGGCATATGTGATGCCTTCCCATCAATTTCCTATGGGAATGGTCATGCCAATGAAGAGACGGATGGAGCTTTTAAAATGGGCGCAGAGTAAGGCGGAAAGATATATCATAGAAGATGACTATGACAGTGAATTCCGCTATAAAGGACAGCCGATCCCTGCTCTTGCAGGCTTTGACCAGAAAGGCTGTGTGATTTATCTGGGAACTTTTTCTAAGTCTCTTGCGCCGTCTGTGAGAGTCAGCTATATGGTGCTTCCTGTTTCTTTAATGGATACTTATCTGTCTTTGGGACATCCTTTTTCCGTGACAGTTTCGAAAACGGACCAAAAGATTTTGGAACTGTTTCTCAGGGAAGGATATTATGAAAGACATTTAAACCGTATGAGGGCTGTGTATAAAAACAAGCATGATCTGATGGTAAGACTTTTAAAAGAAATGGCTCATATCTGTACCTTTTCCGGGGAAAATGCAGGCGTTCATCTCCTAGTGAGATTCCATAACGGACTGACGGAAAGAGAAGCTGTTTTGCGGGCAGAAGATGCCGGGATTAAAGTTTACGGGGTATCAGAATACCGGATACTGGAATCAAAAACCGAAGAAGATCAGGTCCTTTTAGGCTATGCTACTTTGAAGGATGAAGATATAGAAAAGGCTATGAAAGAGTTGAAAAAAATCTGGGAAAATTAAAAAGTATAAGTTGCAGGCAGCTGGATCCAGCTGCCTG
>DWUX01000010.1 GCA_019120545.1 Candidatus Blautia stercoripullorum
CCTGAAAGAAATCCTGGAAGGAAAGCCGGCGGTGATCAATTTCTGGACCAGCAAGTGTCCTCCCTGTAAGGAAGAAATGCCTGATTTTGAAGAACTTTATCAGGAACTGAAAGATCAGGTCCAGTTTATCATGATAGATGGAATAGGATGTATGGGAGAGACAGAAGAATCAGGAAAAGCTTATGTAGAAGAACAGGGATTTACTTTACCGGTCTATTATGACAGAGAAATGGAAGCTGTAATCAATTACGGTATCCAGGCTTTCCCAACCACATACATATTGAACCGTGAAGGAAGACTGGTTACGGGGAGCAGAGGTATGCTGTCAAAGGATAATCTGCAGGGATTATTAGACGAAGTAATGGAATAAAATATAGAGTAAAAAAGCAGAAAAGAGGAAACCGCAGCGGCCTCTTTTCTGCTTTTTTGATCAATAGAGTTTCTGTTTTTACTGAAGCATGGAAGCCAGTACCTGATTTACCACTTTGCCTTCCGCTACTCCTTTTACTTTGGGCATGAGAACCTTCATGATTTTTCCCTTATCCTTAGTAGTAGGAGTTTCAATAGAAAGCTCCGCCAGTACTCCCCGGATTACTTCTTTGATCTCTTCTTCGCTGAGCATTTTGGGAGCAAATTCCTCATATACGGCGATTCGTTTTGTACATTCGTCAATGATATCAGTTCTATCCTGAGGTGTCATTTCAAGGGTTTCTTTTGTCTGTTTGATTTCTTTTAATACTACTTCATTTTCTTCCGCCTCAGTGAGGTCTTCACGTTTATCAATGGCTTTGTTTTTCAAAGCAGCCAGAAGCATGGAAAGGGAATCTTTCCGCTCTTTATCTTTGGCTTTCATAGCCTCTACCATTGCTTTTCTTACTTCATCAATTTTGCTCATATCTGAACATCTCCTTTTTTAACTGACTATTTATTAGTATACCATTTATCCGGAAGCAGTCAATGGATAGGAGAGAAAGTTGCCTTTTTCTTATAAATCTGGTATTCTAAATATCAATGAAACCAGAGCAAGATCCTCTTACTGCCCGCTGCAGGGATAAGCTTATTTTATGCGCAGGAGATTCCAATGGAAATATGCGGCCAGAGACCGGACTACTACCGTCACCACCAGCCCCAGAATGATCCCTGTTGCTTCTCCCATGGAATTTCTGCAGACTACGCAGGTGACCCCGCCGGCAATGGCCGCGCTGGCATAGATTTCTCTTACCAGAATGTAAGGAGTTTCGCCTGCCATAATATCCCTTAAAACACCGCCCCCAACACCGGTTAATACCCCAATGAAAATGAAAAAGAAAGTGTTATCCTGAGGCAGGATCCGGGAAGCTGTCTGAATACCTACTACTGTAAAGATCCCCAGGCCGGCGGTATCGCACCAGAGCATGATTTTGTCATAGTAGCGGCTTTTAATCTGGGAGTGCAGGATTTCCGGATTGTTATATACCACGGCAAAAAGCAGAGTAGAGGTAAGGATGGAAAAAAGGATATATACAGGCTGAGAGAATGCGGCGGGAGGTGTTACTCCCAATATTATATCCCGCATCATTCCTCCTCCTACAGCAGTAGTGGCCCCTAAAATATTTACCCCGAAAATGTCCATCTTTTTTTCAATGGCAGTCATAGCGCCGGAAGATGCAAAAGCTACTGTGCCTATGATTTCCAGAAAAAAAACAAATGTATCCATTATAAATAAAGGCTCCTTTAATTTTTCTTTGGTTTCCGTGGCTCATTATAACATATCCTTCTTATAAGCTCAATAAAACAAAGAGGTGAAAACATGGGAGAAAGATATAAAAAAGAATATTCCATATACTGTCCGAGAACAAAGCAAAAGGGGATGCATCAGATTGAATATGCAAAAGCTACCTGCACCAGAGTGCCAGATACCCTTCTGCATTTTCACTGCACCATTAACGGAAAATGCAAGGATTGTGAGAGAGATTATCAGGATTGAAAAAAGTACGGGAAGGACTTCAAAAGTCTATACCGTACTTTTTTTAGATTTTAAAGGACACTTGGGAAGACGCACTGGAAAAGATGAGATCCAGGTCACAAAACGGAAGGGTAATTCAGTAGCCAGAGCAAAGGTAAGCAAGATGCAAAATCCCAGTAGCAGACAGGTTTCCAGAGGAGTGTCCACCTTTTCCAAAACATGGCCTGCTTTCAATATACTATACATAAGTCCATGAAAAAGATAAATGGACATGGTCCGAACGCCTAATATGGAGTAGAAATGCTGTTTCCTTGGGATTATGACACACACGCCGAAGAGAACACAAAAAGAAATTCCATAACATGCCAGACGGATCAGCAGTCCCCATCCATTAGTCAGATCCATATCTTCATAAGAATACCTCCCATAAAAGATAAGAGGAGAAAGTTTGTTTCCTGTAAGAAGTACCCATCCGCCCAGCACCAGCGCGATTCCGGCCCAGCCCGCAGTAAAATATTTCCACTTTCTGCGGACTATATCAAACCAGCTTTCCTGGAAGTAATATCCGGCTAGGAAAAAAGGATAGAAAAACAACGTCCTGGGAATACTGAAAAAATTTCCCAGTTGAGTAAATCCGATCAGGAGTCCTCCGGTAACTGCTATCAAAATATTTCCTGGGATTTTTTTAAAATAAGGCGTGATAATACGCCAAAAAAACAAGGCCATCAGGTACCAGAGAGAGAACTTGGGCCGGTTGAAGTACAGGCCGGTTTCCTTGTGGATGACGAAAACATACAGAAAATAATAGAGTAATTCAAAAACAAAGTAGGGAATTACCAGTTTCTGTATCAGCTTTGCCAGTCCCATCTCTTTTTTGGAAAAATAACCGGATATAAAAATGAAAGCTGGCATATGAAAAGAAAATATTATCCATTTTAAAAAGGTAAGAAACAAGTTGTTTGTGTAGCATGGTTCTATGAAATGGCCTATCACGACTAAAAGAATCAGAAAAGCTTTATAATTATCCAAAAAGTAATTACGGGATTTTGTTGACATAATCTTCACTTTCATATTATTATAATTTATGTTATTTAACAAATATGAAATTAATTATTAATCTTTTATCTTCGGGAGTATCATACAACGTTTGCAGATAGAATGCAAATAGAAAAAAACCTGAAAAATCAGGGAACTTTAGGTGATTATTATAAGGGGAAAGGAATGAGAGTATGAGCGAACACCGCAGAATCAGTCAGCGGAGAAGAAGACAGATGGAAGAAGAGAGGCGCAGGCAGGAGGAAAGACTCAGGGAAGAGGAAAGGCGAAGAAAGATTGCACGGGCAAAAAGGCGGAGACAAGTGATCCGGCGCCGCAGGATGCTGGCCGCAGGCAGTCTGCTTATTCTCATATTAGCTGCAGCAGTCGTGGGGAGGACTGTATATAAAAGAAGTCAGGTGCAGAGACAGCAGCAGGAAACAGAAAAACAGCAGGCGGAAGAAGCGGCGGCACAGGCAGAGACGGAAAATAATACGCTTCATATAGTAGCGGTAGGGGATAACCTGATTCATGACGCATTTATTGAAGCCGGAAGTGATAATGACTGGGACTTTGATTTCCTTTATGATAAGATTAAGGATGATATTTCAGAGGCAGATCTGGCCTCTGTCAATCAGGAAACGCCACTGACAGCAGATCATGATGAGGCGGCGGGATATCCGGATTTTAATACACCGTCTGAGGTGGGAGATGCTTTGGCAGACGCAGGATTTGATATTATCACTCAGGCTACAGAGCATGCTTTTGATCAAGGAGAGACCGGAATAGAAGATACGATTTCTTTTTGGGAAGACAACCATAAGAAAGTAACGCTTTTAGGAATCCACGACAGAGAAAGCGATTCTAGATACCAGATCATTGAAGAAAAGAATTTTAAAATTGCGGTGATGAATTACAGCACTATGCTCAGCGAGAATCATTCTATACCGGATGACGCATCTTATATGGTGGATACATATTCGGAAGAGAATATAAAGGAAGATCTGGAGCAGGCAAAAGAAGAGGCAGATGTGTCCATTGTGTACCTTCATGGGGGACAGGATGATTCTGTGGAGCCGGAAGAGAGACTGAAAGAACGGGTGCAGTTTTTGGCAGAGCAGGGAGCAGATGTGGTGATCTGCTCGCACCCCCATATACTGAAAGGTTATGAGAAAATTGAAAGACCGGACGGAAAAGAAACGCTGGTATACTATTCTCTGGGAAATTTTGTCAGTGATCAGTCCAGTCTGGAGAACCTTTTGGGAGGAATGGCGGATTTTACTCTGGTCAAAGACGGAGACGAGGTCCGTATCCGAAACTATACGATGGTTCCGCTGGTTATGCACTATAATGAAGATTACACGGATTGTGCAGTATACAAATTGGAAGACTATACAGAGGAACTGGCGCAGGAGCATGGCATACATGAAGAAGATCCAGATGCGGATTTTACTCTTAATGCTTTGGAAGAAGCGGCAGATGCGGCAGGAGAACTCCATTCAGAATGGAATTTTGAGACAGAAGATCCGGACAATGAGGATGTATCATCTGATCAAGACGAAACCGACAGTCAGGAAGAATCCGGTACAGAGGAAGATACAGAGAACAGTGAGACAGGTGCTCTGGAAAGAGAGAATACAGATTCCGGCATAAATGAAGAATAAGTGTTGCAGAAAGAGACCCTCCGGTATATCATTTGCCGGGAGGGTCTCTGTTTTAAAAGAACCTTTTTTGAACTGTTTAGGAATCCTTAGAATTTTCTTCTGCTATACAGTCTGGAGAAAAGGGGAGGATAGATTTGTAAGAGTCCAGTTCTGCTCTGGACTGGGGGAGAAAAGGAATCAGACCTGTTGCTTCTGTGGTTCCGCATCCATCTAAATCCCTGGCAGAAGTTTTCTCAACAAGATATTTATCTTCTTTGGACAGATTTTTCTTTTTCATGGGAAATTACCTCCTTTTGGAGTAGAATTTCCCCAAATTTAAAATATATACAGGAACAGGAGAACAGAAATATGGGAAAACATAAAGAAAAAGAAATTAAGACAAATGCTATGAGAATACTGGAAAAAAATAAAATTCCTTATGAGACGATACAATATGAATGTGATGAGTTTATAGACGGACTGCATACTGCAGAAAAAACAGGAGCTCCTGTAGAACAGTCTTTTAAAACCCTGGTAGTTCAGGGAAAAAGTAAGGGGTATTATGTACTGGTGATTCCTATAGCAGAAGAAATTGACATGAAAAAAGCAGCCAAAGTATTAAAAGAAAAATCTATAGAAATGATTCATGTAAAGGATATTACAAACGTTACAGGGTATGTCCGGGGAGGCTGCAGTCCCCTTGGAATGAAAAAACAATATCCTACAGTTATTCATAAATCTGCTTTAGACTACGAAGAAATCTATGTCAGCGGGGGCCGTATCGGCACCACCCTGAAGGTGTCCCCGAAAAAGCTTGGGGAGGCAGTAAACGCTGAATTTGAAGATATTACTGCCTGATCTGGAAAGAGTCCTGGATAATGCCTGCCAGGGCCTGGTGTCCCAGCAAAGTGAGATGGATTCCGTCTGTGGTAATGGCGCTGTATCCGTATTCCTCTATTTTCTGGTTCAGAGGTTCCTGGGTAGGAATAAAGCGAGCACCATAGTTTCTCGCAAGCTTGAGGATGTTCTTTGACATTTTTTTCTGCCATGGAACCCACTCCTGGTAGGTATCTTCTTTAGGAAAAACAAAAGGTTCTAACGTAATTACCTTTGCTTCCGTTTCCCTGGACAGGTCAAAAAGCATTTCATGGTAGGAGCGTATACTGTCTTCCAGAAGATAAAGCTTATCCTGCCAGGAGACCTGAGAACGGACGATCATACCGATATCGTTGATACCGACCAGGATACTTACATAATCCGGATGAAGGGAAATACAGTCGCTATAAAGAGCCCGTGCTACACGCTCTGTAATATATCCATCTACACCCCGATTTACAATATTCCAGTCAGTACCAGATTCCTTTAAAGAATCGGCAAATATATTTACATATCCATATCCCAGCTGATTGGGAGAATCTTTCCTTCCGGCATCTGTAATGCTGTCACCTAAAAAAACAATGATTCCCATAATTTACTCCTCTTTATCCCTTAGAAGGGAATAGCATATTCCTATTTCCTATTTTAACTGAAAATCATCAGTATTGCAAACGCTAATTTTAAGGGGAAGGGATTTGCTCAGAAGAAGCTGGAAAGGTATAACGAAATTCTTCTTTAGCGAACGAAATCACATCGTTTTCTTTCAAAAGTTTTTTCTCCTCGGGGTTCAGAGGTATCCCATTTACTTTGGTCCCATTTTTAGAATTCAGATCTATGATATAACAGTGTGTCCCCTCCTTCATGATTTTTGCATGTATTCTGCTGACAGTCGGGATATTCAGGCAGATATCCGCAGAAGCCTTCCATTTTCCGATTAATATACATTCTTTATCCAGTACAAAAATTTTTCCGGAATTTTTTCCTGTTCCCTGAAGACTGGGGCAGGGAACGGCATGAGTAGGTTCTTCCAGAAGAACAGTTAAGGATTCAGGAAGACTTTCATCTGGAAAGATTTCTTCCGGAGGAAAATCTTCCCAGGCGGGCTCCTGGCTTTTTGGAAGCGGCTTTTTTTCCTTTGGCTTTTCATCTTCCTGTGACAGGGATTCCTGCTTTTGGAACAGACAATAATAGAGAAAAATACCTGCGCCTGTAAGAATTATGAGAAGAACTGCCAGAACCGCCAGCTGGAACAGAGAAAGAAGACGGAAATGCCAGAGGAGAAAGAGAATGACGCACAGAAGGAAGATTCCGGCAAAGCCTCCATAGATACTATAGGAAACAGAATCCTCGTCTTTTTCATTAAAAAAATCATCCAGCAGTTTCTGATGTTCCTTTTCTTTAAGATCTTCCTCCGGATCATCGTCTGCAAAAGGATCTTCATCTTCAGGAAACAAAGGCTTCTCCTGCTCTTCAGGAGCCGGCTCATATAAGAAATTTTTTACTACATCGGGACAGATGGTGCCGCCGGCAGCTTCTTTATATATTCCATAACCTAAGGCAACAGCATTCTTGTCCCCATGATCGATCTTAGGAAGAAAGTACTCAGCTAAAGCCTGAAATTCTTTCTTTTCTTCCGTAATCCGAAACGGAAACCAAGTGAAAAGGTAACTGCCGGTTTTGGTATCCCGATATATGTAAGATGGGTTCAAAAGCAGCAAGTCTGTATCTAAAAGATATTCTCCCAGTGCCATGTAGGCTTTCAGCCAGCTTTGAAGGATATCTTCCAGATCCTTTCTGGAAAGCTTTTTTTTGTCAAAGAGATTTCCAAGGGACTGGCATCCGGTAATATCATAGTAAAAATATTCTTCTCCGTTAAGCCTTTGGATTTTACAGAAAACCAGTCCTGGAATCTGGTTTCCCAGAAAAATTTCTTTTTGATAATGTTGACAGGCTGGAGCCTGGGTTTCATGAAGGATCATATAGCTGATCCCGCGGATTCTTTTGTAATTCACCTCCATTATCCTATCACTCTCCAATCAGCGGTTTTGTATAGTATCTATAAGATTTTTTGCTTTTTCAACTTTTTCGATAAAGAGAACAGGTCTTATGATTTTACTTTTTACCATGCCTGTTTGTTCCCATTTTAAATTCTGGTAAGGAATTCCCAGTGTATAAGAAAAGGCGGTGGTGATTTCCTCGTCATTTCCGGAAACAGAAAATGAATTTCCTTTTCCCTGAAGAAGACCGGCTGCTTTATTTTTTCCGTTTTCAGAGCTGTATACAGCCCAGGAACTTCCATATAAAGAAGATTCCGCTGCTGTCCCGGTATTTTGAATCCGGGTGTGGGTTCCAATGAGGAGAAGGAGAGAGGCAAAGATCACCAATAGCCAGATACCGCTGAGAAATGCCATTTCTATAGTATAGCTGCCTTTACAGGTCCGTTTTTCTACTTTTTCAGCCAAAAATAGCCACCTGCCATTCCTGATAATAAGAAGGGGAGAAAGGGAATGCGGATATTCTTTTTTCTGCCGGAAAATATTAAGATCAGTACCGCAGCCAGGAATAACCCAAGTAATGCTGTAAACAGTATGCCAAGACACTGCCAGAATCCTATAGATATCCCGATAAACAGAAGAACGATTCCATCTCCATATCCTACTGCTTCCTTAGTAGCTTTAGCCAAGAAAAGGAAAAGCAGGCCAGGGATCAGTCCGGAAATTCCTTTTCCCAGAAGGAACAAGAGAGAGTTCCTTTGTATGGAAAAGTTCCAAAGGGAAATTCCCAAAATCAGAAATCCGTATATCTGCAGTTTCCAGATAGAAATTTCCTTTTCACGGATATCCTGTATACTGCAAAATGCAAGCATTATGATATTAGCTGCCCATTCTAACTCCATATGTTCACCTTTCATTTTATTTTTTTGCCCCGCATCTGCTGCAGATATCCAGATTCCGGACCTCGGATCTTTTGACGGCAGTGACGTTTCGTGTCAGACCTCCGCAGCCTTTGCTGCTGTGGTAACGGCTCCCGGTTCTGGTAACATATACGGAGCTTCCTTTAAAATTGTCATCTATGCATCTTTCACAGGGGTAATAGTGCCCGCCGTACTGGTTTACCTGTTCTTTTATAGTCCCCAGTGGTATGCTGCTGATGGAAAGCTTCAGATGAGTGCATTCCCGCGAGGTGTGGCAGACACTTTGCCATTCAGTAATATAAACAAGTTCTTCTGCTGAAGAAGATGGAAAAAGGCCTCCATTATACCCAGTCCATGCCTGAGCTTGTCCAAGAATCTGGATTCTAACCGGAAAAAAGGAAAACAGTTCCCCGGGTCCGGAATAGAGAAAGGAGGCTTTTAAAGTAACCGTTCCATTTTCGAAACCGGAACCAAGGAGAAAAATACCATTTATCCCGCCATGGATCCCTACTAGATTTTCTTCTTCCAGGGCCTCCCGCACTTTTCCTGTACTGTAAGCAATGCATACAGCGTCAGTTACTCTTCCTACAGGTGAGTCGGAATCATTATCTGTACAGTAGGCATACATTCCCAGTTCCTTGGCTCCTTCGCAAAGGGCGGTCTGGAGCAGAATATGAAGTCTGTATAGATCCAGCATGCTGACGAAGACTACTACTGCCAGGAAGAAGAGAGGCAGAATAAAAGCGCATTCTGCGGTCAGACTTCCTTTCTGCCGAAGAGAGCCGCCCTCCTTTCTTTTTCTGTTGGATTTTCTTTCCGGAATGCGCATGGTTCCCTCCTTCCTACATTTTATATGTATAAAAGCGCTGTCCCTGCCATTTTTTCTGTTCCGGACCGGAAATCAGAAAATTTACAGAAATAGAGTACAGACAGGCGTCAAAGGAAAAGGAACCCCTTGAGTCTTTTATACGGATATTCTGCTCGATCATATCCATACAGCGGAAGGTAAGGTCTTCAGCAGAAGAAAAAGACAGGAGAAGAAAAAGGTAATCTCTGTAATCCAGCCCCTTAGAGCCGGGAGAAGTATTTTCTGTGCTGAGATGGTTTAAATGTGTTTTCCAGGAAGAGGCGTCTTTGGAAAGAGGAACTTTTCCTCCGGACAAAAGAATTTTTACGTCACTGATGCTTTCCACATAGGCCCATCCGGCGGCAAGTACTCCCTGAACCAGTGTCATTCCTTCAGGAATCAGCAGAAGAAGAGACAGGGCAGAAGCACAGGCCTGAAGTTCGGAACGTTTCTGGGAGTCCGTATATAGAAAGGCAATATTAGAAGCCTCTCTAATCAACAGAAGACGATTTACTACATATTGCAGGTTCTCTTTATCGTTTCCTTTTCCGCCCAATACATATTCCACCTGATAATCCAGAGCTCCCGCATGGTTTTCATGAGTGTAGAAGCTTAAACTTTCCAAAATGTATTCCTGGATTAAAATTTTGTCCGTTATACCCGGATCTTTTTCAGAAAGAGGAAGTGGATTTAAACCTTGTTCCAACTCCCTGTGAGAAAGGAGAGACTGAGACTCCAGGGTATTTTCAGAAATTGTTCCGCCTTCAGGAAGAACCAGGCCCAGAAAACCGTGGCTGCGGATGTTTTTTATAATTTCCAGAGGATTATTAGATTCTGAGATTTCCTCCATAGGAGCCGTTTCATCTACAGGCGCCTCATTGATTCCTCCTTCCTGTATGGCTTCCTGGTTTTCCATTATGGCTTGATTTTTATTCAGCTGTTCTGTCAAAATCTGAAGGCTTTTATTACCAAGGTTGTCTTTCATATAACGGAGGATCTGCTCCATTACAGCCTCTCCTCTTTGGTCGGATGCCAGTTGGAAGCTGTCTATCCCGCAGGCATCCAGCCCGCATTTTGTTAAGCCGGAAGTAAGAACAGGACTGGCATAGGCTTCTGTCTGTGTGATGATCTGCGGCAGATTTAATTTATTCTCTCCATAACCTCCGTCCAGGAAAAATAAATGGTAATCCTGTAAAAGATCCGGATCATATTGAGAAAAAAGGGAATATAAGGCAGTGTCCATAGCATTTGATGCCTGGACTCTGGCACAGGATATCCGGGCGCTCCGGATGCAGGCAGCCAGCAGAGACATAATAACCAGAAGCATCAGACACATAGCTGCAGTCATACTTCCTTTAGCTTTCAAATATTCACCTCCTGTTATTTTAAATATTAAATGCTGTTGCTTTGACTGGTGATCTTTGACAGAATACTTTCTACCAGACTGGTAAGCTGCTCTTTAAAAATAATCACAAGTCCTATTAAGACGACCAATATAAGTATGATTTCCACTACCCCCACGGCATCTTCCTCTTTCCATAATTCTTGCAGGAGATTCATGGAATACACCTCCTTTCTATCGTGAGTATTAAAAGAAACTTATAAAAGCAGGAACCATAAGTATGATGAGAAC
The DNA here is from genome assembly GCA_019120545.1 of Candidatus Blautia stercoripullorum. Classification (GTDB taxonomy): domain Bacteria; phylum Bacillota; class Clostridia; order Lachnospirales; family Lachnospiraceae; genus Blautia; species Blautia stercoripullorum. The sequence goes on from DWUX01000010.1 coordinate 10,894, forward strand.
GACAAAAAGCTGAAGGATCATAGGAAGAAGAAGCTTTGTAGAGGCTTCTTCTCCTTGAATCCGTGCACGCCGGAGTCTTTCCTCTCCTGCGGAGACAGCCTCTCTTTCTAAAAGCTCTAAGATACTTTGATTTCCCTTTTTTAAATTTTGCACCAACAGAACGGATAAAACTTTATATTCAGCGAGACCGCAGCGTCTGCCAAAGCGTTCATATGCCTCCTTTTCATAGACGCCGCCTTCCATTTCTCCCCAGGTCTTTACAATTTCCTCATAGGCATAACGGATAACATTTTGATCTTCCTCCTTTCTGATAAGATAATCTTTGGACAGTTTTTCCATTGCCATCCGGATACTAAGTCCTGCTCTTAAAAAAAGTATCAGTTTTTGTATAATATCCGGATAATCTTTCTGCATTTGTTCAAAACGTTTCCGCTCAGCCTGTTTTTCTTTTTCTTTTGTGAGAGGAAAAATTCCAAGTCCGAGGACAAGAGACAGGAGACAGATTTTCCAGCTGTTCTGATCTCCAAGCTGTCTATAAGTGATTTTTTTCCCTTGAACCATCGATGGGAGAAGCAGTTCCTGACTGTCCTCGTCTGTGAGATTCTCTGCTTCCAGCTGAATTTCCTTTTGGAAAAGTTCTGTTTCTGAAAGTACAGGAGGAAGTACGGTTAAAGTTCTCTCCCATACAGATTCACCTTCACCTATAGAAAGAGTGCACCGAAGATTTACTGATGCTCCCTCTGAAGGAATATCTTTTCCAAGCTTGCCTTTCCAGGAAAGAATTTCGGGGGAACTGGTACTCCAGAAAAGCTCAGTGGGATTGTCCGGAATTTGAGACGGAAGATCCAGATCTTTGTTTATTATGTTTTTTGAGGAAGCTTTGCTTTTAAACCATTGAGTAAGAAATTCAGAGGCGGCCTTTAGGTTTTGGTCGATCTGGGATTGAGAATATTGCTGCTCTTCTACGGTTATCTGAATTTCCGCCGTGCCTTCAGACGTGGAAGCTTTTAAGGTTTCTTCATAAGAGCCCTGCCCGTATTCTTTTCGGGGAAGAGAATAAACATGAGAGTTTTTGGTCTCCCACAAAAACATTCCTGCTCCTAGAACATTCCCGGACAGTATGATGACCAAAGATAAAAGAAATTCTTTTTTTCTGTTTTCAGGAAATTTAAATTTCAATATCCACCAGCCTTTCTCCCCAATGATAGGCAAAAAGATAGAGTCCCAGACAAAAGGTCATAATACAGATACCAGGTAAGTTTCCATATAATACAGACAGAAAATCTGGAGTTGAGATTTGCATATAGAATATGATTCCCAGGGGGATCAGGCTCATGATTTTTTGCTCCAGTCTTCGGGATGCCAGCATAGTTTGAATTTCCTTTTTTACATCCATCTGCCCCTCTATAGAGGAAATACATTCATGTAGTATAGTTCTCATATTCCCTCCCATTTTTTTTGATTGGATCAGGATTTGAGAGAAATTTTGGATATCTTCTATACCGCTGTGTCTGCCTAAGTCTGAAAGCAGTTTTTCAGCGGAAGCTCCACGATTCAGCTGTCGTTCCATATAGGAAAATTCTAAAGTCAGCTCTCCCTTTTTTCCATAAAGTTTTTCCAGATCTTTTCTGGTCTCTGTTATAGCATTTTCTATGGAATAGCCTGCAGAAATACTGACCTGAAGGCCTGATAAAGCATCTCTGAACTGTGTCCAGATCCGGGCCCTGCGGTGCTTTTTTTCCTGTATCAGACGCTGGCGGATGTACCATAATCCTATAGGCCATAAAAAGAAGAAAGCAACAGAATTTTTATAAAACAGATAATTGATAGCAAAGCAAAGAAAGAGGGATTCCGTTCCATAACGAAGGAGACTTTTCCAGGATGACTGATAATAATCGTTTTTTCTGTCAGCCTGTTTTTGAGCAAAGTTAAATATCTTCATAAGAGATACCAGCCTTTCGAAATTTATCTTTGTGGCGCAAAACTCCGGTTTTAACCAGGCTTTCTTCTTTTCTTTCAAAGAGAGAATTCAGCAGGATTTCTTCTCCGTCCATTCCCTCTATTTCTGCAATTTCCATTACTTTCCGGCTTTTATCCCTCATTCTTCCAAGATGTATAAAAAGATCAAAGCCAGAGGCAATCTGTCTGCGTATTACAGGAATAGGGAGCCGGATACCCATCAGGACCATAGTTTCCAGCCGGCTGATCATATCTTTACAGGTATTTGCATGTATGGTAGAAAGGCTTCCATCGTTGCCTACATTTACCGCCTGCAGAAGCTGGGCTGCCTCTCCTGAGCGAACTTCTCCGACAATAATCCTGCTGGGACGCATACGGAGGCAGGTTTTCAGAAGATCTCCAATAGTGATTTCCTGAGATTTTTCA
>DWUX01000051.1 GCA_019120545.1 Candidatus Blautia stercoripullorum
GAAAACCCTGATCCTTTTCTGCCAAATTTCATGTATTTTATGTAAAAAAACTTCTTTCTAAACACAAAGATGATATAATATAGATAACTGATCCATAAGATATAAATCATCTGAATGTGATCAAAATTAAATACTGCCTTTTTCTTTTGGAGAAACAACTATGACAACCATATATTTTGTGCGCCATGCCAAACCTGATTATCAAAATCACAACGATCGTCTCCGTGAACTGACGGAAAAAGGACTGGAGGACAGCAGATCAGTAACCGCTTTTCTATCTGATAAAAAAATTGATCTTATATTATCCAGCCCTTATCGGAGAGCCATTGATACAATCAAAAATTTTGCAGATAAAAACGAAATGCCGATTCTTATTGTTGATGATTTTCGGGAAATTAGGAATTTCATGCCGTGGATCCTTCAATTTGATTTTTTTGCAAATGACTTTGTAAGCATGCGGGAATACCGATTGTGCAAAAATCTATGGAAGGAAATTTCCCCATGAGAAAAGAGCTTATGGATGAATATTGATCGTTGAACTGCTTTATAAAAGGAGGAGCACCTGACATGTTGATCCGAAAATACCATCCTTCCGACTGTCCCAGGTTGGCAAAGCTTTTTTACCAGACCGTACACGAAGTCAATAAGCAAGACTATACCAAAGAACAGTTAAACGCCTGGGCCACCGGTGAAGTGGACCTTAGTGCCTGGAATCACTCTTTCCTGGAACACTATACTTTAGTAGCTGTTGAAGGAGACGAAATCCTGGGGTTCGGCGACATAGACGAAACCGGATACCTGGAACGTCTATACGTCCATAAGGATCACCAGAGAGAAGGGATTGCCTCCAGACTCTGTGATAAACTGGAAGCCCATGTTTCAGGGAATATCCGGACCCATGCTTCTATCACTGCCAAACCTTTTTTTCAAAATAGAGGCTATAAAATTATAAAAGAACAGCAGGTAGAGCGCCGGGGGATTCTTCTTACTAATTTTGTCATGGAACTTGAAAAGAAATGGGAAAAGCCCGCTGAAGAAAAGAACCTTATGAAAAAAGTGATCGTCATCGGCAGCCCTGGGGCCGGGAAAAGCACTTTTTCCCGGAAGCTTAGAGCTGTAACCGGACTGCCTTTATACCATCTGGACATGATCTGGCATAAGCCTGACAGAACCAACATTTCCCGGGAAGAATTAGTCCAAGAGCAAAAAAAGATCATGGAAAAGCAGTCCTGGATCATCGACGGAAACTATCTTAGCACCATGGAACTGCGTCTGGAAAACTGCGATACCATCTTTCTCCTGGATTACCCTCTGGAAGTCTGTCTTGCAGGAGCCAAAGCCCGTATCGGCACCAAACGGGAAGATATTCCCTGGTTGGAAACAGAATTTGATGAAGAATTCCGTCAATGGATCCTGGACTTTCCCAAAGACCAGCTTCCCATTATTTACCAGCTTCTTGAAAAGTATGGTCAAAACCGGAATGTCCACATTTTCAGATCCAGAGACGCAGCGGAAAACTATCTGAAAGAAAATTTTTCAAAGAACGAGGAGGAGAATTCCATATGAGCAATATCCGTGTAATGACCATAGACGATTATGAGAGTGTCTGCGATTTATAGATTAACACTTAACCGAGGTATATTTCTATGGAATACAAAATCATAAACTTATCCGAAAAGCCGGAAATTCTGGACAACGCCGCCAGATGGTTCCATGAAAAATGGGGGATTCCTCTTAAAGCATACAGAGAAAGCATGGAAGAATCTCTCCTGAAAAAGACTCCTGTTCCCCAGTGGTATCTGGCGGTAAATGGTTCTGAGATCATTGGAGGAATGGGCGTTATTGAAAATGATTTTCACGATCGAAAAGACCTGACGCCTAATGTCTGCGCCGTTTATACGGAAGCAGAATACAGAAACCATGGAGTGGCCGGAGCACTTCTGGACTATGTATGCAGAGACATGAAAGAAAAAGGAATCAGCACCTTATATCTTATTACAGACCATACTTCTTTTTACGAAAGATACGGCTGGGAATTTTACTGCATGGTCCAGGGCGACGGAGATCCTCAAATGTCAAGAATGTATATCCACAGAGGGTGATTCCTTATCCTGATAATCTACTTACAGGAGGTGTTTTTATGGAAATATTCTTTGTTATAATCGCTTTGATCGCCGTATGTGCAGCAGTATTTTTAAGAGGAAAAGCCTGGACGGATTTTACAAATGACCTGTCCAAAAAAGATACACCAGATAAAAAGTAAAGCCTAGATCAGGAATCACCCCTGTGGATTATATTAAAATCAGAAAGCAGAGTACTATATAATGTCTGAGAGAACTATTATGATATTTCCTAAATTCAGTAATATGGAAATCATAGACCGCATACGAAGAAACTATGATCCTCTGGCGGATCTGGTAAGGCCCCATATTACATTGGTCTTTCCTTTTCATTCAGATATTACCGACGCTGAGTTAGGCAGCCACATAGAAAATGCAATATCTGGAATCCCTCCTTTCTCTCTGCAGCTTACAGGGATCTCAAAGGAGGAAAACGTCTTTGGAAATTATCTTTTCCTAAACATTCAAGAAGGAAGAGACACCCTTATGCAGCTCCATGACCGTCTTTATTCCGGAG
>DWUX01000052.1 GCA_019120545.1 Candidatus Blautia stercoripullorum
GGTGGTGTGGGGAGTTGGATATAAAATCGAAAAACTATCATAAACTGGCCGCTGTGATCATTGCTCTGGTCATTCTTCTTCCTTCACTGGCAATGATGTTCATACGGCCTCATTACATCAGCCAGCAAAAAGAAAACGGACAGATTTCCTATTCAAACACAGACTTAATGGATCAGCTTGTAAAGGATACTTATGTGCTTTATGCAGAAGAATACCAGAGAGAACACGGAGGCGGACTGACTCCCTTTGAAATCTTTTTTCAAAGAGACACTTCCCAGGAAACCCAGAGTGAACAGAATTCCGGTTCTGATCAGGAAGATTCAGAAGATACCGGGTCCCAGGAGTCATCTTCTCCTAAGGAAACTGCTCAAAGTCCAGCCTCTGAAGAATCTTCTCCGGAAGAAGACTTCTCAGAAGCAACCTATAAAGAGGATCTCTATGGAGTTTCCGATGATTTTCAAACTATGTATAATAACTGGAATGGGAAATTTTCCGAGATACGTTCCTTTATTGAATATGAAGTGCTGGATGAAACCGGAAGCACACTGGATTCCAACCAGTCTCTGGCAGACAGTCAGGACTCTCTTTATGATTCTCTGGAAAATATCCAGACAAACTCTGTGCTGGACTCCAGCAGCGGTTATGCCTTTGTAGCGGTGATCGAATATGGGGCAAAAGGGAATATTAAATCTACTACTTTTCTTACCCATGAAAAGGATAATGCTTCCCAGGCTTTAAATGAAATTGCAAGAAATGATCCTGCAGATTCTCTCAGGGAGTACTATTCTTTTTCAGAAACCTTTCAGCCCCCTCAGAACAGGATCTATTGCTTCGCTATGACAAAAACCGCCCTGGAATCTTTTTCAGACTATGATCCGTCTGTTTTATATGCCGATGCTACTTATGATGCTGCGGGAGATCTCCTTGTACTGTTTATGACCTTTATGGGATTTGTGGCGGCAGCAGCCATTCTTCTTCCATTTATAAAGGTTTTAGAGACAGGCAATGAAAAAATCTTCTCTTATCCCTTTGAACCGGTATGCCTGATCTCTCTGTGCGTAGTCAGTCTGGGAATCAGTGTAACGGCAGATCCCAGCACCTTAGATCATCAGTCTATCCGGAGTGTTCTGGTAAGTATAGGTCTTCATGAAGGAGCCGCTACTGTCATCCAGTATCTCTGGGGGCTTCTGGGATGGGTAATGATCTTTTCAGTCTGTTACTGGACAGTTGCCTGTTTCCGGCATATTTTTGTCCTGGGGCCCAGAGAATATCTCCGCAGACGGGTGCTCACTTACCGGATCTGGCCCTGGATGGTAAAATGGGCCAAACGGATCTATCAGGGGCTGCTCCACATAGATCTTCGGGACAACGCCTCTCGGGTGCTCCTAAAACTTGTCCTGATAAACTTCATCATACTGGGCTTTATCAGCCTGCTGTGGTACTGGGGACTGGCCGCCCTGATCGTCTATTCGGTTATTTTATTCTTCCTCCTGCGCAAATACGTGCGGAAGATCCAGGATCAGTATCAGCTCCTTCTTCAAGCTACCAATGAACTGGCACAGGGGAATCTAAACGGTACGATCCCCGACGATCTGGGCGTCTTTGAGCCTTTCCGTGAAGAGATCGATAAGATCCGCACCGGCTTCCGAAAAGCGGTGGATGAAGAAGTAAAAAGTACAAAAATGAAGACAGATCTGATCACTAATGTATCTCATGATCTGAAAACACCCCTTACGGCGATCATCACCTATGTAGATCTGCTGAAAGATCCGGGCCTTTCTAAAGAAGATCAGAAAAAATACATTCAGATCCTGGACCAGAAAGCCAATCGGCTGAAGCTGCTTATTGAAGACTTGTTTGAAATCAGCAAGGCCACCAGTAAAACTGTACAGCTGAACATCGTAGATATTGACATTGTCAGCCTGCTGCGCCAGGTGAAGCTGGAACTTCAGGATAAAATTGAAGCTACAGACCTGTATTTCCGCTGGCAGCTCCCGGAGGAAAAAGTGATCCTTCCCCTGGATTCCCAGCGCACCTACCGGATATTTGAAAATCTGATCATAAATATCACCAAATATGCCATGCCCCATACCAGAGTGTATATCGCTATGGAGAATACAGAGAACCATGTAAAGATTTCTATGAAAAATATCTCTGCTACAGAGCTGACCTTTAATCCCAGTGAGATCACGGAACGTTTTGTCCGGGGAGATTCTTCCAGAAATACAGAAGGGAGCGGCCTTGGCCTGGCTATCGCCAAAAGTTTTACCGAACTCCAGGGTGGACGGCTGGAAATTTTCACAGATGCAGATCTTTTCACAGCAGAAATTACATTTCTAAAACCATAGATTTATAAAAGGAGCCCTCACACGACGGCTCCTTTTATAAATCTTATTTTTATGGACTTTCTAGGCCAGCTCTATCTGGCAGGTTCTCATGGCTTCCAGCGCATTTCTATGACTCTCCGGGGTGACACCGGCGCAGCAGAAAGGATCCACTTTAATAATCGCTTCCGGCAGAGCGGTTTTCAAAAGCAAAGCATTGGTGATCACACAGATATCTGTGCACAGACCGGCCAGCTCAATCTCTTCATAATCTTCCTGCTGTGCCAGTACGGCAAGTTCCATGCTTCCAAAGGAAGATTTTTCCAGGATCCTGCATCCATGGGCAAGCTCCCTGATCCTTTCATCCAGTTCCCATCCCTGTGTCCCTTTTACACAATGAGGCACCGGAAGTTTTCTCCCTTCCTGGGTCATAAGATAATCCTTATAATGCGTGTCTTTTGTAAAGATGATATCTTCTCCCTGCGCTTTAGCTTTCTCGATCTTTGCGGCTACCGGCTCTACGATCTTTACAGCCTCCTCCGTTCCAAGAGCGCCGTCAATAAAGTCTTTCTGCATATCCACTACTACCAACAGTTTTTTCATATTTCTTCCCGCCTTTCTTCTGCTCTGCACCTATACTTCTTTTATATATCACGGCAGAGCCCCGTCAGTTCAGTTCATTCATTTTTTCCCATGTTCCATCTGCACCCTGTACTTTTGCATTAGGGTAAACTTTTTCCATTCTCTGATCGTCGAAATGTTGATCCAGAAACGCCTCTAAAGCATTATCCGGCTCCGGATTAGTCAGCCTGTCATTGTAGCGATAAAGAGCAAGAGCTGACATGACCATATCAACAGTAAGGAAAACCACTGCGCACCAGGTGATGATTTTTCCCGGCTTCATAGGAATCTTTTCAATCCAGCCGGAAAATCTGGGATACAGGATCTTAATCCAGACTACTGCGGCAATTCCCCAGAAGAAACAGTAAAGAAGGTTAATCCTTCCTCCCAGATTAAAAGGAATCTCGCTGTAATCCCAGAATACAGTTCCGAAAATCCGTTCAGAAAGCACACTGCAGGCATACTCATAAAATCCTCCCAGAATGGTTCCGTACATAAAAATATACCGATCGCTTCTGTCTCTGTATCGATACAGCAAAGCAGTAAGAAAACTGCAGCCAAATCCCCAGACAATACTGAACGGTCCCCAGACAAAGCTGCTCCTGCTCATCCATTCTCCCATAGTGAATCTGCAGAAGAGAGTCTCTACCACAACTCCTCCCACCGCGCCCAGGATAAACATCCATACCAGTTTATAAAAACTGCATCCTTGCGCGAAGACTGTAGCTTTCTCCTTAGGTTTCAGCACTTCCAGGATCTTTCCCAGCTGGATATTGGGATAGGCTTTGGTCATACGTTTTTGAACTCTTCTTGTAAGGGCATTTCCAAAATCTTCCGTAAAGTTCTGCACATAGTCAAAAAATACTGCCTGAGCTGCTGAACGATGCATCTGCGTCACTGTAGCAATGCAAAATACCACGTCTGTCAGAACCAGAAGTCCCAGACAGATTTCCAAAACCATTTCTATCTTATCCGGCAGCATATGGACTACATCCAGCAGCAGCGGATTTGCAAAACGAATACAAAAAACTGCCGCGGCTCCAAAGAACAACAGATGTACAAAATTCAGATATCCCTGGAACTGAAATCTTGCCTGGCTATAATCCCACCACTTCCGGTTAAATACTTTTTCCAGAATCACTCCTGTGATCACGATGACTAAGAAAGCCACGACTCCTCCGCCCAGAAACAAGAAAAACAGATTATCCTTCAGTTCCGGCAGAAAAATACAGTAAGCTGCACCGATCACACCATAAACGGGGCAGATCGGAAGATTTAAAAATCCTGTGTTAATAAAACGCTTTCGTCTGAGCGCATTGGCGACTACACCGGCGCACCACCCTGCGAAAGAATAAACAACAAAAATCCAAAAGAGATCATTCCAGCTATAATTCAATGTTCTTCTCCTTTCATCTTTAGTCAGGTATAAAATTTATCATATCAGAGGTCAGAGTATTTGCAAAGTATTTTTACAGCAAATTAACAAAAATACAGGACCTTTACCCTGCTGTTTTCTCCGTTCATGGTAAAAGTCCTGTATCCATTTTTCTTTTAAATTATTATGCGCTTACCTTTCCTCTTCCCATTTCCTGTCCAATGTTCAGGATATGGTCGCCGATACGTTCAAAATCTGTAAGCATTTCAGAATAGATGATACAGCCTTCTTCTGAGCAGGTTCCATTCTGCATACGCTCCAGCTGTTTCTGACGATAGTCTTCAGTCATATCGTCAATCTTCTGTTCAATGTCTTCGATTACCTTAATATCTTCCTTCTGTCCCGGCTCCTGTCCGATTTCGGAAAGATAATCAATGGCCTGATCACAGATTTTCTTCATCTCGTCAATCTCTCTTTTTACTTCAGAAGAGAAAGAAATGTTCTGCCTTTCGATCATCTTTGTATACCCGCAGATATTCATGGCATGATCGCCGATACGTTCTACATTTCCGCATACCTTAAACAAAGCGCTGATATATTTGGAATCCCTGGGATTGCTTTCATTAACAAGGGTCTTCGAGATATATTTGGAAATTTCTTTATTCAGGAAATCAATATACTCTTCTCTCTCCCGGACTTCATCCAGCAATGTAGTCTTCCCTTCCTTTACCGCCTCAAAGCTTTTATCTACATTCTCTCTTGCCATAGTCATCATCCGATGGATTTCTTTCCGGATACTTGTAACTGCAATGGCAGAAAGTCCGATCTGGGTGTCTCTCTTAGTTTCCATTGGACGGATAAATTCCATATGCATAACATCCACTTTTTCGTCCTTCTTTTCCGGCAGGATCTTAGTAGCAAGTTTCGCCAGATAGGTGCCGAATGGAAGCAGCAGCAAGGTCGTAACGATATTAAACAATGTATGCATATTTGCGATCTGAGCCGCTACATTGTCCGGAGTAATACTCTCGATCACATCTGTCAGCGGTGTCAGGATACAGACTGTAGTAAAGATAATTGTACCGATAATGTTAAACATTAAATGAATGATCGTAGTACGTTTTGCATTCCGGTTTGTACCGATAGCTGCCAGAATAGCTGTGATACAAGTGCCGATGTTCTGTCCGAACAGTACATATACCGCATTTCCCAGACCGATCAGGCCGCTGGAAGCCAGTGCCTGAAGGATACCTACTGAGGCAGAAGAAGACTGGATGATCGCTGTAAATACCGCTCCGGCCAGGATTCCCAGAAATGGATTGGAGAATTTCGTCATCAAGGAAATAAAAGCTTCAGAGTCTCTCAGCGGCATCATAGCCGAACTCATCATATCCATACCGATAAACAGGATACCAAGACCGGCAACGATCAGGCCGTAATGATGTACCTTCTGTTTCTTAATAAATACCACAAGGGCAACTCCTAAAAATGCCAGAAGAGGCGCCACAGCCCCCACGTCAAGAGCTATCAGCTGCCCGGTGATCGTGGTACCGATATTAGCCCCCATAATGATCCATACAGCCTGCTGCAGAGTCATCATACCAGAGTTAACAAAGCCCACCACCATAACTGTGGTAGCAGATGAGGACTGGATGACTGCTGTGATGCCGGCTCCCACCAGAACCCCCAGAAAACGATTGGCTGTCAGTTTTTCCAGAATCTGCTTCATTTTGTTTCCGGCGGCGGCTTCCAGGCCGTTGCTCATCATCTGCATACCGTAAAGGAATAAGGCCAGTCCTCCTAAAAGACTGAAAAAATCTGTAATCTTCACTTTTCTCCTCCATTAGTACTTTCACATATTTTTTACTTTAATTTAACCGTACAGTTACATTTATACCCGTTATAAAGAATTAATTCAAGGATTATTTTATTGTTTTTACATAATTTTACATAAATTTTACACAAAGGATAAAAGCAAAGAAAAGGTGCCGCCACATGTCCTACAAACATCAAGCAGCACCTTTTCTGTAAAATTCTTACTTCTTATACAGCACAACAGCCTCATAAGGCTTCAGCTCAATCCTGCTGCCTTTTATGCTGTGCTCTTCATAATTGCTCAGTATGCACTGATACTCTTCCAGTTCCTTTTCTGAATCCCAAACTGTCTCTTTGCCATAGAAATTGCAGATCACCAGCATCTTTTCATCCTGATATTCCCTTTCATAGGCAAAAACCGAAGGATTCTTTTCATCCAGAGGAATCAGGTCTCCATAAGCGATCACATCATACTTTTTCCGCAGAGCGATCAGCTTCTGGTAGTAATGGAAGATGGAATCTTCATCCTGAAGTTCTGCCTCCGCATTAATGTAAGAGCAGTTCTTATTTACTTCGATCCAGGGTTCTCCTGTGGTGAATCCCCCGTTTTCTCCTCCGGTCCACTGCATAGGCGTACGGCTGTTGTCTCTGGAATGGATCTGAAGGATCTGATAAGCGTTTTCCTCTGTCAGTCCCTTCTCCTGAAGGATACGGAAATGGTTCAGGCTTTCCACATCCTTATACTGGGAAATATCTGTAAATCCCGCATTGGTCATTCCCAGTTCCTCACCCTGGTAGATGTAGGGAGTTCCTCTGAGACAATGGATCACGGTTCCCAGCATTTTGGCAGATTCTTTCCAGTACTTTTCCACATTTCCGAATCTGGAGACTACCCTTGGCTGGTCATGGTTACACCAGAATACCGCATTCCAGGCATGGTGTTTTCCCATGTTCACCTGCCAGTCAAAGAGGATATGTTTCAGCTTCTGGAAGTCGAAGGGAACGATCACCCACTTCTCATTTCCCATAAAGTCTACCTTCAGATGATGGAAGCTGAAGACCATAGACAGTTCCTTTCCATCCTCATTGGCGTACTGATAACAGTTTTCCATGGTAGTGCTGGACATTTCTCCCACAGTAATGATCTCTGCGTCTGTTCCGAAAGTGGCTTCGTTCAGTTCCCTGAGGTACTTATGGATATTAGGGCCGTCAGTATAGAATCTTCTGCCGTCTCCTTCATAATCGTTCTCGTACTTATCCTTGCTGATCAGGTTCACCACATCGAAACGGAAGCCTTTGATCCCTTTTCCCATCCAGAATTTGATCACATTCTGGACCTCTTTTCTTACTTCCGGGTTTTCCCAGTTCAGGTCAGGCTGGGATACATCAAAAAGATGAAGGTAATACTCGTCAAACTTTTCCACATATTCCCAGGCGCTGCCGCCGAACTTGCTTTCCCAGTTTGTAGGAGGCACTCCCGGCTTGGGTCCTTTCTTAAAGATATAGAAATCTTTGTACTTTGGATCTCCCGCCAGAGCTTTCTGGAACCACTGGTTTCTGTCAGAGGTATGGTTGAACACCATATCAAACATCAGGCGGATACCTCTTTTTTCCGCTTCCCGTGACAGCTCTTCTACATCCTCCATGGTGCCGTATCTGGGATCGATGTTATAATAATCTTCCACATCATATCCATTGTCCTTCTGGGGAGATACAAAAAACGGCGTCATCCAGATGTAATCCACACCCAGCTCTTTTATATAATCCAGTTTTTCTATTACGCCTCTTAAGTCTCCCAGTCCGTCTCCGTTGCTGTCATAAAAAGACTTGGGATATATCTGATAAACAACGCTTTTCTTAAAATCTGCCATGGAAACTCCTCCTTATTCAAACTTGATAACCGGTGTCTTTCCTGCCTCTGCTTCCATACCTGTAAGGTACTGGATATTCTTGGCCTGTCCTTCCTCGGTAACAATGAACACTGTCACATAAGGATGACCTGCCGCTTTGATCTTCTCTTTGTCAAAACGGATCAGGGGCTGTCCCTGTTTTACTTTATCTCCTTCTTTTACAAGAAGCTCAAATCCGTCTCCGTTCATATCAACGGTATCTACGCCTACATGGATCAGCAGTTCCATCTCATTTGCAAAGATCAGGCCGCAGGCATGTCCTGAATCTGCCATAACAACGCCTACCTTTGCGTCTGCAGGAGCGACTACTGTATCATTTTCAGGCTCGATGGCAACACCATCGCCCATAATATGCTGTGAGAATACATCATCCGGAACATCATCCAGAGGAATCACTTTACCGGTAAGTCCGGCTTTTAATTCTGTCAGTGGTTCTGCTGCTGCTTCTGTCTGGGCAGCGGGTCTTTCTGCTTCTTCAACAACCTGGGACTCATCTCCGTAATCTTCTCCCAGTCTGTCTGCAACAGATAATTTTGCTTTTCCCACAATAAAGGTCAGCACAAAAGGAATCACGATGGCTACAGCCATAGCCAGCAGGAAGATCATGTAATACTCTGGTTTAATGGATAAGATACCCGGAAGACCGCCGACGCCGATGCTTAAAGCTTCTACTCCGAATCCTACGGAGATCACTGCGGCGCAGGCAGAACCGATCATACCGCAAACCAGAGGGAATCCGTATTTTAAGTTTACACCGAAGAGAGCAGGTTCTGTTACTCCAAGATAGCAGGAAATACATGCAGGAACGTTAACCTGCTGGGCTCTCTCATTTTTCTTCTGAAGAACAGTCATAGCCAGAACGCTGGATCCCTGTGCAATGTTGCTCAGAGCGATCATTGGCCACAGAATGGTACTTTTGCTGGGGCCGGCGATCAGCTGAGAGTCGATAGCGTTGGTCATATGATGGAGACCAGTCATTACGATAGGCGCATATAAGAATCCGAAGATTCCTGCAAATACAAACCGGATATTAGAAGTCAGACCTGCGTAAACCACGTCTGCAATAGCGTTTCCGATGCTCCATCCGATAGGACCTACTACCATATGGGCGATAAATACTGCCGGAACCAGAGAGCATACCGGAACCACGATCATACTGACCACAGCCGGACATATCTTTCGGAAGAATTTCTCAAGATATACCAGCACGAAGCCGGCCAGCATGGCTGCGATAACCTGTCCCTGATAACCGATCATGTTAACTTTGGCAAATCCGAAATCCCAATAAGGTATCTGGTCAGCAGGCGTAGAGGCTACATCAAAACCGTTAAGGAGCTGAGAAGATACCAGCGTCAGACCTAATACGATACCAAGGATCTGGGTGGTTCCCATTTTCTTAGTGATGGACCAGACAATTCCTACCGGCAGCAGCCAGAATACCGCTTCACCGATAAGCCACAGGAAGCTGTCTATTCCTGCCCAGAACTGGGAAATTTCCACAAGGGTCTTTGTCCCGTTATCAAAAAAATCAATAGCGTCGATCACGTTACGGAATCCCAGGACAAGACCGCCGCAGATCAGGGCCGGGATGATAGGAGCAAAAATCTCACCCAGATTGCTCATAATCTTCTGGATGGGATTCTGATTAGTCTTAGCCGCCTGTTTGGCAGCTTCCTTGCTTACGCCTTCGATCCCTGCATAGGAAGTAAACTCATTGTAGAAGGTAGATACATCATTTCCGATGATCACCTGATACTGCCCTGCCTGGGTAAAGGTTCCCTTTACACTTTTCAGCTTTTCAATTTCTTTTGCGTTTGCTTTCTTTTCGTCTACAAGAACAAATCTCATTCTTGTCATACAGTGGGACACTGCTGCGATATTCTCTTTTCCGCCGATCAGCTCCAGCAATGCCTTGACGTCATCTGTATACTTAGCCATGCTCGTACCTCCTTCTTTTCACGAACTTGTTTGAACAAGCATAAAATAGCACACTTGTTTAAACATGTCAACATTATTTTCTTGACTTTCTTCACTTTTTTAATATAATTAAAAGCAAAAGATGCTTAGACAAGACAGGACGTGATATACCATGCCGAAAAGTAAATATGAAGCAATCTATAAAGATTTAAAGCAAAAAATAGAAGAGGAAGAATATGCCTATCAGGAACTGCTCCCCTCAGAAAATCAGCTGGTACAGACTTATAACTGCTCCCGCAATACTATCCGCCGGGCAGTAAGCCGTCTGGTAAGCGACGGCTATGTCCAGACCATGCAGGGAAAAGGAGTCCGGAATATCTACCGGCCTGTAGAACAGGCCGCCTACACCATGGGCGGGATCGAATCTTTTAAAGAATCTTCCATACGCAATCATAAAAAAGGCCGTTCTGTAGTCCTTCAGTTTATGGAGCTCACTGCGGACCAGAAAATTTCCCGGCGGACCGGTTTTCCGGAAGGTTCTGAATTATATTATATTCAGCGGCTTCATTTTTTAGACGATATACCTCTGATCATTAATCATAACTATTTTCTGAAAAGCGTGGTTCCCGGTCTCACTCCGGAAATCGCAGAAAATTCTATCTATGAATATCTGGAGAACACCCTCCATATAACCATTGTAAACAGCAAACGGGTAATGACCGTAGAAAAGATCACTCAGATCGATGAAAAATACCTTCAGATGAATGTAAATGACTATAACTGTCTGGCAGTGATCACCAGCCACACTTATAACAGCGACGGCATAATGTTTGAGTTCACCCAGTCCCGGCACAGGCCTGATTACTTCCGGTTTCAGGACAATGCGGTGCGCAGGTCTGTAAGCTGAAAACTGCCGGAAGATCCATGTCTTTAGCTGATCGACATGGATCTTCCGGCAGTTTCTTTTTCTATGACCCGATAACCCGCTCCTGGCAGACAGGACTGCGCTTTTATGGCCTGGTACGGTTAAAAACCAGATTCTTGCTGATGTAACCGTTCATAGACTCAAAAAGGTACGGGCAGATATACAGATTTCTTATTTTAATCGTCCTGCGCATCCCCCGGCAGGCTTCCTTCCCACAGATCGCTGAAAGAAATCTCCTCTGTTTTATCTTCATATTCTATGGTAAGAACCTCATCCTGAGAAAGTTCCCGTTCTGTACCGTCTGACAGCCGGATGGTATTCTCGTCTATAAAGTTTATGGTATAGAAAGCTCCCTTCTGCGCCGTCTCTTCCTGACTGTCATAATACTGGCGGATCAGAATCCGGTCTTCTCCCGCGTCTTCCGCCCTCAGGTAAACCCCTAAAATTTCCGGGAAGAATCCCAGAGTCACTGTTCCGTTATCGTCTTTTTCCCAGGTCATCTTCACCTCATCAGACTGTGCAGGAGGATTCTCCAGTGCCTTCCGGGCCAGATCTGCCAAAGAAATAGTCTCTGTCCGATCTTTGTATTTAATGGTCAGCACTTGATCTTCACTAAAATCCATATTCTGTCCGTTTAATCCCATAACTGTGTCTTCGTCAATAAACGTACAGCTCCAGTAAGCGTTGGCATTATAGGCTTTTGTAAAGGGAGCCAGCTTACC
>DWUX01000053.1 GCA_019120545.1 Candidatus Blautia stercoripullorum
TGTACATTGTAAAAGTTGTGGTTTTGTATTAAAATAAATACAGATATCTACATAAAACCCTGTGGAGAAAAGAAAAATTATGAAAAAAAACCTGAAAACACAGTTTTTGACCAGACAGTATATGCTCTCAAAGGACTATGAGCTTTATTATTACAGCGACAGCCATATGGCCAATGTGGACAGTCATACCCATGACTATTACGAATTCTATTTTTTTCTGGAGGGAACAGTATCCTATCTTATTGAAAAACAGCTGTACAATCTGAAAGCCGGAGATGTGGTGGTAATACCGCCCGGGATTCACCATAAGGCAGTGATCCATGATTCTGAGAAGCCCTACAGCCGTTTCGTCTTTTGGATCAGTATAGACTATTATAAGAGGATCCGACAGATGTCAGAGGATTATTTCTATATTATACATCTTGCCAGGGAAAAGCAGCAGTATGTTTTTCATAATGACGCTGTCGCTTTCAGCAGTATCCAGTCCAGGATTTTTCACCTTATTGAGGAGATCCACTGGGAACGTTTTGGAAAAAATGAAAAAATTTTTATCGGTATCTGTGACCTGTTTCTTCATCTTAGCCGGATGGCCTATGAAAAGACTCATCCCAGAAAATTAAAAGAAGATCAGAATCTTTACGAAAATATCATTCAATATATCGATATCCATTTGGATCAGGATTTATCCCTGGAATATCTGGCGGGAAAATTTTATGCCAGTAAGTATCATATTTCCCATATTTTTAAAGAAAATACAGGGATTTCCATCCATCAGTATATTATGAAGAAACGGCTGGCGGCCTGCCAGGACGCTATACTCAGCAATATCAGCATCACCAAGGCTTATCTGATGTTCGGATTTAAGGATTACTCCAGTTTTTACCGGGCCTTTAAAAAAGAATACGGGATTTCTCCGAAAGAATTTCGGGATATGAAAATACAGCCGGAACAGCAAAAGAAAGAGAGCAGCTCCACTTGAAACTTTAAAATCGTGAAACTGCTCTTTTAGAAGATAAAAGGTTTAATTGTCTACTTCGGTCATAGTATATATAGTCCGTTTTCTTGCCATTTCATCGTTGGCCAGGTACTCATCGTAAGTAGTGATCTTATCGATCATAGCGCCGTTTGGAAGGATTTCCATGATACGGTTGGCGGTAGTCTGAACGATCTGATGGTCATGAGAAGCAAAAAGGATTACTCCCGGGAACTTGATCATACCGTTGTTCAGCGCTGTGATAGATTCCATGTCCAGATGGTTGGTAGGCTCGTCAAAGATCAGTACATTGGCGCCGGAGATCATCATTTTAGAGAGAAGGCATCTTACTTTTTCTCCTCCTGAAAGGACGCGGACTTTCTTTACTCCGTCTTCTCCCGGGAAGAGCATACGTCCCAGGAATCCACGGACATAGGTGGCGTCCTTGATCTCAGAATAGCCTGTAAGCCAGTCGGCGATGGTCAGATCATTGTCGAATTCTTTGGTATTATCTTTAGGGAAATATGACTGGGAGGTAGTAACACCCCATTTGTAATTTCCTTCATCCGGCTCCATTTCACCCATCAGGATCTGGAAAAGCACGGTTTTGGCTCTCTCGTTGCTTCCTACAAATGCTACCTTGTCTTCTCTGCCCAGAGTAAAGGAGATGTTATCCAGGATCTTCACACCGTCAATGGTTTTGGAAAGTCCCTCTACCATCAAGACTTCATTGCCGATCTCACGGTTCGGACGGAAATCAATATAGGGATATTTCCTGCTGGAAGGACGGATCTCATCCAGCTGGATCTTTTCCAGAGCACGTTTCCTGGAAGTAGCCTGTTTGGATTTTGAAGCATTGGCGGAGAAACGGGAGATAAATTCCTGAAGTTCCTTGATCTTTTCTTCTTTCTTACGGTTGGCCTCTTTCATCTGCTTGATGAGAAGCTGGCTGGATTCATACCAGAAGTCATAGTTTCCAGCATAAAGCTGGATCTTGCCATAGTCGATATCTGCGATATGGGTACATACCTTATTTAAAAAGTAACGGTCGTGGGATACTACGATCACTGTATTATCGAAATTGATCAGAAACTCTTCCAGCCATTCGATAGCGTCCAGATCCAGATGGTTTGTAGGCTCGTCCAGAAGAAGAATATCCGGATTTCCGAAAAGAGCCTGGGCGAGGAGCACCTTTACCTTCTGGCTGCCGTTAAGATCAGCCATCTGTGCATAATGGAGATCTGTCTCGATTCCAAGCCCGTTTAAAAGAGTGGCGGCATCAGATTCTGCTTCCCAGCCGTTCATTTCGGCAAATTCACCCTCCAGTTCGCTGGCGCGGATCCCATCTTCGTCTGTAAAATCTTCTTTTGCGTAGATGGCTTCTTTTTCTTTCATGATATCATAGAGACGCTGATTTCCCATGATAACTGTGTCAAGCACCGGATATGCGTCGTATTTAAAGTGGTCCTGCTGCAGGAAGGAAAGACGCTGGCCGGGAGTGATAGTAATATCACCTTTCGTAGTTTCCAGCTGGCCGGAAAGGATCTTCAGAAAAGTAGATTTTCCGGCACCGTTGGCTCCGATGAGGCCGTAGCAGTTGCCTTCTGTAAATTTAATATTGACATCTTCAAACAGTGCTTTCTTACCGATTCGTAATGTAACATTATTTGCTGCGATCATCTTTAAAATTTCCCTCACTTTTTAATAAACAAATTTCTGCGTAATCTCTTCTATTTTACCGTAAAACAGGGATTTTGCAAGCCTTTCTTGGGAAAATATATCTTGATAATTCCAGTACAGATTGGTATAATATTTTTAATTGAAATTTTTCTGGGATAGGGGAAAGCAGAAAAAGACAAGGAAGGAAAGTTATTCATGTTAATTACAAGAGAATGCGACTATGCTGTCAGGATCGTCCGGGCATTGTCAGGAGGAGAAAAGCTGTGTGTGAATCAGATCTGTGAAAAGGAGGATCTGACGCCGGCCTTTGTATATAAGATATTAAAAAAACTGGAGAAAAAAGAAATCGTAAAAAGTTTTCGGGGAAGCAACGGGGGCTACGCCTTAAAGAAATCTGTAAAGGAACTTACTCTTCTGGATGTATATTTGGCAGTAGAGCCGGACTTCTATATGATCGAGTGCATGAATCCGGAGAAGGCCTGTATACATAATCGGCTGGACTCCAGCTGTAAAGTCCACAGGGAACTGTATCGGATACAGAAGCAGCTTGCAAAGGAACTCTCGGCCCGTTCTATAGGAGAAATTATGGAAATAGACTGAGAGAAAGAAAGGTCAGAAGTATAGAAAAAACCAGGAAAATCCAATGTTTTTTTGTAAAAACATTGGATTTTCTTTGCTTTTATAAATAGACATGCCTGTTAAATCGTGCTATAATTCTCATACCTGACTTCCGTCGTTTTTCTAAAAACCTAGTACTCAGGAGTCGAGCAGCATACAATTCTTGAAGAGATTTTCGACTTCCTTTTCGGACAAATACAGCGCATCCAGAGTGGTCAATCCGGTCAGCTTTTTGACTTTTTCGTTGACAGCCTGATCCCTGGATATGTTGATATAGGAATCATTTCCCATTTTTACTACGCGGAAGTCACGTGTAAAGTGGATCAGGTCATAGGAATTGATCTCGTTTTTGAAAACTTTGATCTCTAATACCCTTAAAAGAAACAAGCTAAGGTAGCAGATTAAAAAATGCCCATAGATTGTTTCTTTTTTGTGCGCGTAAACTGGCCGCGCATCCAGATAGGACTTCGTAATCCGGAAAGATTCCTCGATCTTCCATAAGCTGTGGTAGGTTTGATAAACCTGAAGCGGTTCCATATCCAGCTCTGATGTAACCATAAGGTTGTATCCGGCATACTTCAGATCCTCATCAATCTTTTTTGTGTCAATCTCTATCACAGGCTTTATCTTTTTCCCGTTTCTATCTTTGTTGGTGATCTTCACATATTTTGCGGAATCCCCTAATTCCTCCCGTGTCATCGTCTTGTAAGTCATATAGTTGGACGCCTTGTCTGCCATTTTCCGGATCTCGGCTTTTTGTTTCTTATCCAACGCGGGATTGTAAGATACGATTCTTTTTTCGGTCACGGAAAAAGTCTTTACGACATCTTTGCCGGTTTCGGGGTCGGTTTCATCGAAGTGATAGGAAAAGGTATCTACGCAGGACTTGAGGCGGTATAGGAGATTCCCGGCATTATCCGTGTGATTCTCCCATACATTTTTATCGTTTTCCAATAGGAGCCATTCCTTTTCTTTTTTGCTTAAATTTCTGCCATGTATGGACTTGGAAAAAATATATCCATCATCCGCTTCTTTCACAGCGGCATAGATATTTCTGGCGCAGTTGAGGCCTTTATCCGCGACCTGTACCGTCTTTCCGGAGACTTTATAGCGGCTCTTCATTTCCTCGATGATCTTTCGGATATAAGGCCTTTCGGATTCGTTTCCAGGATACATCTGCATAGCCACCGGCACCAGGTCAGCATCCAGGAGGAGGGCCTGCCCGATGATAGGATCATGCCGGTTCTCTTTGGAAGGCCCTTTCTGCTTATCTTCGTAAGGCAGGTCGATCTCAAAATAGTAATTCGTACAGTCGAAAAAAACATTGCTGAAATCTCTTTGGAAGTACTGTTCATAACAATGGTTAAAAAGTTCAATATATTTCTTATAGGATCCGCCGACAAAGGACAGTCCGTCATAAACCTGATCTTCCGAGATCGGGGAGCTGTTGTAAAGATGGGGGAAAACCTTAGAAACAGTTTTGGCTTTAGAGCATGGATAAATAACCCTTGCAAAGATGAGCTGGGCGATCATGTTGTATATGCTGAACTGAAAGCGCATTTGAGCTGCCAGGATGTCTATGACTTTCCTGACATCCAGTTCTTCTAAAAGCGTATGGAGAAGGAAATGCCCAAGGTTGTATTCGACAGGAGCGGCAAACGCGCGCGGACGGGTATCCTCAGCGATGGCTGCGGCACGCTCTTCATTTTTCTTTGCGACAAAGTCTGAGTAATAAGCGACAGGATCGGGAATCTCGTCGGAGATGAGATCATCCACATAGCCAAAAGCCATGACACTTTTTGAGCGTGGCTGTTTCTTTTCTTTATCCCAATGGGATTCATACATTTGTAAATAGATCCCTTTTTTCTTTTTCTCTTTTCGTAAATAGTATGCCATAACCGACCTCCGAATGAAGTGCTATAGAGTACTATTATTATAACATATCCAAAAAATTTTTTCAACAAAAAAAGCCCTAAAAAGGGCACTGAAAAATCCCCGTAAAAATGGGAAAAATTGAAGTTCGGAGGAATAGATGAGCAAAGTAGGAAAATAAAAACGACGGAAATTTCCTAGTACTACGACGGAAAACGGGAATGAGCAAAGAATAACCTCGTTGTAGAAAAAACTTGACAA
>DWUX01000054.1 GCA_019120545.1 Candidatus Blautia stercoripullorum
TTTTTTACACTTCTATTACTTCTTTATCGCACATCAGTAAAATGGTGGGAAATGTCATAGAAAAATAAGAAAAAATCATTGTTCGGGAGGGATTGGAAGTTGGCAAATATAAAAATATACAAAGCGGCATATGCTGATCTGCCTCTGCGGTTTCAGAAGAAAATAGAACATGATCTGCAATATTTGATAAAATCTCATATCCACGGGTTAAAAAAAGTTTTTCTTTTTGGAAGTTGTGCCAGAGGTGAGGTAAGAAGTACCAGTGATGTGGATTTATTGATTTTAACAGAGACAAGGATATCTGACCGGGTACTGGCGGCGGATATCCGGTGGACGTTAGATGAACCTATTGATGGAGTGCGCACAGATGTGACCTATACCCATGAAGGAGCAGAACTTTCCAGTAGGGTCTTTAAAAAAGAAGTGGACAGAGATAAGAAACTAATTTTGGAGGTAATATAATGATTAAGAATAATTATCTTGATATCGCTGAAAATGATCTTCAATACCTGGAAGCCGTTTTGAAAACAGGAAACACATTTTATAACCAATTAGCAGTACAATGTCAGCAAGTTGCTGAAAAATTTTTGAAGGGATATCTGGATAGAGTCCTTTTAGAAGAAGATGTTTCAGATCTGCTCAGAAAGCACAACATGAAAAAAATTGCAGCCAAATTAAACGAGATAAAGCCGGAATTAAAGCTAGATACAATAGGGCTGGCCTATCTTACAGATTTTTATTTTGATGCAAGATATCCCGGTGATGACTTTTATACTGTATCAAAAGAAGAATTTGAAAAGTGTCTTGCTATTATGTACGATACAGTGAATCAATTAAAATCAATGGATCTGTAATTGCTATGAATGGATTTTTCTTACTCCTGCCTTTTTTGGCAGTCCGGTTTTTGCTGCCGCTGGTTTTAAATCCCAGGGCATTGGCCAGGGCGGCTTATTTTGCCCCGATGCAGGGCAGAGAAAAGACTGCCTATTATATTTATCAAATATGCAACATTACAATATTTTTCTATCTGTTTTTCCTGAAAATCCGGCCAGGAAATTCCTGGCAGTTTTATACAGGATTGATCTGCTATATTTTGGGACTTTGCTTATGTACAGCGGCAATGGTAAATTTTTCTTTTCCGGACGAGACGGGATTTAACAGGAGAGGCCTTTACCGGTTTTCCAGGAATCCCATGTATGTGGCCTATTTTATCTGCTTTGCGGGTATGGCCTTTTTGACTCGGTCCGGGATCCTGCTGGGGCTTGTGATCTTGTTCCAGATTTCTGCCCACTGGATCATCCTTGCAGAGGAAAGATGGTGTATCCGGAAATTTGGGACTCGCCTCGATATGAGCATGAAAGTGGGGTGAATATCCCACAATATGCGAATATTGAGGAGGATTGTGGGAGTGCGTAGCACGTAGCAATCCGTAGGTATCATAGTTGGGGGCCTTTGCCCCCAACATCAATATATGAAAAAAGTAAGGCGATATATCTGATGGAGGGAAGTTTTAGAATGGAAGAAACTGAAGCTGAGAAATCAATCTGCAGGCTGGACTGCTGCGGAGCATGTAGGAGAAGAGAGGACTGCGGCGGCTGTATAAAAACAGAGGGACACCCCTTTGGAGGAAGGTGCATTGCCGCTGAAATCATCAAACGGGGAGACTTTGCGGCTTTTGAAGAATTTAAGAAAAAGCTGATAGATGAATTTAACAGTCTGGGAATAGAAGGCCTGGAGGTAAAAGATCTGAATCTGCTGAACGGATTTTACGTGAATCTGGAGTATCCCCTGGCTAACGGGCAGACCGTAAAGTTATTGGAAGATCATAATATTTATCTGGGAAATCAGATAGAAATCCCCGGAAGGGACCGGTACTACGGAATTGTGGGAGATGATAAATATCTTCTGGTCTGCTCCTATAAATGTAATGGGGCAGAGCCTCAGATTATCTGCTATAAGAAACGATAGAATTCTGGACATATTCCAAAAGTGATAAGGGTATTAGCAGGGACTATGAGAAAGCAGGAGGGATGAACAAAAATGGCATTTCTATACAAACAGGCAACCATCAAGGACCTGGATTTACTAACAGAAACAAGAATAGAGGTACTGCGGGCAGCCAATCAATTATCAGAAGATGCGGATAGGACGGAGGTAAGAGAGCAGTCCTACAGATACTATAAAAAGGCTCTTTGCGATGGAACCCATATAGCATATCTGATCTTTGAGAAAGAGGAGTTTGCAGGGGCGGGAGGAGTCAGTTTTTATCAGGTTATGCCTACTTATCACAATCCGACGGGCAAGAAAGCCTACATAATGAATATGTATACAAAACCAAAATTCAGAAGACAAGGCATTGCCTATAAAACCTTGGATCTTCTGGTAAAAGCAGCAAAGAGCAGGGGGATCACAGCAATCTCCCTGGAAGCTACAGACATGGGCCGGCCTTTATATGAGAAATATGGGTTTGTGAAAATGGAACATGAAATGGAACTGCCGGAATGAAAGCGGAGACAGAATAAAAAGCTGCAATACCTGTAGCAAGTCAAAAGGAGAGGTACAGGTATTGCAGCTTTTGCAGTGTTTATGCCTGGACTCTTCTGAAATTCTGAAAACTTTCAGTTTAGGCAAAACATTCCATTGGTAAAAGAATAAGGCTTATTTTAGCAGAAAATATTCTCCTGAAAAATGCCCGATCTGCAGTTCTAAAGAACCTTTTTTTAAAGCGTAACGGTTTGTACCTGGACCTCCAAAAAGTTTGCTGTTGCTGTCCAGAAGCAAAAGGGCATGTTTATGTTCAGGGAGAGGTATTTTATAATTGTGCAGATCAATGCTGTCAAAATTTAATACCGTTAAAATTTCTTCTTTGTCCGATTTTCTCAGGAAAGCATATATTTGTCATGTTGTTTTTTCCTTTCGCCGGGAGCAGTCTGCATATAGGACAGCGTGTCATTCATCCAGCCCAGATCCCATTTATAATCAAAGCCTAATCCTCCTTCTGACACCTTGGCCGTAACGCCGGGATAAACAGTGGAATCTTCAGCAATGAGAATCCCCTCCGGACATCTTTTTTTCAAACCGGCGTTCATTGTCTGTATAAATCGGATAGCAGACGGGTTTTCTCCGCGCTCTTTATCTCCCTGCCAATAAATCAGGTTGCTGACAGCGTCAACACGCAGGCCGTCGAAATGGAATTCTTTTAGCCAGTAATAGGCGGAGGATTGCAGGAAACTTCTCACCTCACCTCTGGAGTGCATAAAGTTACAGCTGCCCCATTCATTTATGCCAATATCACTGTGAGGGTATTCATAGAGGGCGGTTCCGTCATATTTCAGCAAACCATAATCATTAACCGCAAAGTGGACAGGGACGAAATCTAAAATCACACCAATATTTTCCTCGTGACATCTGTCAATGAAATACCGCAGATCATCAGGAGTGCCATATCGGGAAGTAGGGCTGAAAAATCCTGTGGCCTGGTAGCCCCATGATTCATCACAGGGATATTCATGCAGAGGCATAAGTTCTGCAAAGTTATAATGATTTTCTGTTAAATAGGGTATGAGCAGATCCGCAAGCTCACGATAGCTGTAGAAAGGGCGTTCATGATCTTCCGGTTTTTTCCATGAACCGGCGTGGATCTCATAGATATTAACCGGACGTTGTTCTGTGCTTTTTCTTCGGTTCAAATACTTTTTATCAGAAAAACAGTAATTTGATAATCCATATATGATTGAAGATGCTTCCGGTCGTAGATCAGCATAAAATCCGTAAGGATCACAATGGTCTAAAAAATTTCCATTTCTATCATAGATCCGATATTTATATTTCATACCCTGAAGGGCATTGTCGATATGGCACTCCCAGAAATTTCCGTCGTAGATTTTTTTCATAGGAGTTTCCTGCCAATGGTTAAAGTCCCCAATAACAGAGATCCTAAGCGCATTTGGGGCAAAGGTACGAAAGACAACGCCCCCTTGCTCCTTTATATGCGCTCCCAAATAAGTATAAGCTTCAAATTCCTGTCCTGTGTAAAAATTATAATAGTCCACAATATACCTCCTAAAAATAGACACTGGTTGTTTTTTGCATTATACTATGTTTAAGAACTGACAGAAATCAGCAATCCTATTCATTCGTCGGATAAACGACGAATATGGGAAACAGTGGGAAATAGAGGAGAAAAACTGCTATGGATAAAAGGATCACAAAGACAAAAAGAAGCATAATAAATGCATTTTTAGAGCTTCGTTCCAAAAAAGCAATTGAAAAGATTACCGTAAAAGAATTATGTGAGAAGGCAGAAATCAATAAGTCTACCTTTTATACACATTTTAAAGATATTTATGATTTATCGGAACATCTGGAGGCACAGACGGCAAAAGAAATCATCGACAGCCTGCAACATCCGGAATATCTGTTTTCAAAACCTGACATTTTTATCAGGGAGCTGATGTACGCCTATATGTCCAGAGAAAATTTTATTCATGTTCTTTTCTCCGGAAGCCGGACAAACATGCTGCTGATCCGGACCGAGAGCAGTCTGAAGGATATCATATTTTCGTTGCGTCCGGATTATAAAGAAAATATTACTGCAAATGTACTGTTTACGCTTTCAATTTACGGCGGATTTTACGCTTTTGAGAAGTGCCGGTCCTTTGGAGAAGATTCTGTTATTGATATTTTGTCGGAAATTAATCAGAAAATAATGGAGTTACTTAGATGATCCTGCGGTTAAGGAAAAAGCAGGCAGCCTGCTGGAACACAGACTGCAGTTTTCCCGGCATTTGATTGGAAAAGGAGGAATTACGGCATCCGGATTGTAACCATGCCTCCCCTTTCCCAGTTGTTCAATTCCAATTCCCCTGAATGACTTTTTACTACCTGTGCAGCAATCCAGAGTCCCAGTCCTCTGTGACCGTCCAGACTGCGGCCGGTATCTCCTCTCCACAGACGTTTGGTGCCGTGGGCCAGGGCTTCTTTCGTAAATCCGGGCCCCTGGTCGAAAACGGTGAGCTGCCAGGACTTTTCCGTCATGGAACCTTTCAGAAAGACTGTGCCTCCGGAAGGGGTATATTCTATGGCGTTATCCAGGAGATTTCCCACAGCCCGGAGAAAATGTTCTTTTTGAAGAGAGGCAGTGCCCCGAAGGTCGGATTCCTTTTTCAAAAGAATTCCTTTGGAAGCTGCAAGGGGAAGGGCATTCTGAAAGGCTTCCTTAAAAATCAGGCTTAGGTCACAGCTCTGGAATTCTTCTTCTGCTCCTGCACAGGCTTCCAGCAGCCCGGCCACGTAGCCTTCCGCCCGGCGGCTGCTGGACACGATCGTCTCTGCCATTTCCCGGCAGTCTTCTGAAAGATCTTCCTCCAAAAGAAGTTCCCCATTTCCCCTTATCAGCGTAAGAGGGGTTTTCAGATCATGGGCCAGAGCGCCGATTTCCCCTTCCCGTTCCTGCCGGGCAGCCCATTGAGAGGAAAGAGAGTTGTAAAGGGCTTCCCGCATATGTTCCATAGCTTCCAGGGCCTGGTCGTATTCCCGTATGCCGGCACGAGGGATCATAAAATCCAGTTCTCTGGCTCCGATTTTTTGGCTTACTTCTCCAAAGAGACGGAGCCTGGAGGCCAGATATCTGCGAAGCCACAGGGTATTCAGGATCAGACAGAGAACCAGGACTATTCCAAGGGAGGCAAACCATAAGTATTCAAAAGGCGGCAGGAGGGCCCGGAGCCCCGGGTCAGTAAATTCCCTCCGGTAATGCCAGCGGAGGACCAGGGTACTTCCATCTTGGTAAGTATACTGGATAATATGCAGATCCTCAGGGGTTGCCTGGAAAAATTCCCGGAGAGAATCCAGTTCCCTGCCTTTGGTATTGGTTTTAAGTACAGCTCCCGCTGTATCAAATAAAGCATATTCCGGCAGAAAGTTTTCATCAGGAGCTGCAAAAACAGCCGGCTGGTCTTTCAGCATTTCTTCTGCCTGCTGGTTGGAAACTGAACCATGGTAAATAAATCCTGCGGTCTGCAGCCCCGATATCAGGGCCATCCATAGAAGACCGCATAGCAGCATACAGCCAAGCATAAGGACAGCAAAGCGGAGAAGAACAAAAGAAAGAGTTATAGAAGGTTGGCTTTTCGCCATTTATAGCCCACCCCCCAGACCGTTTCTATAGGATTTAAATTTTCAGCTCGCAGTTTGCTCCGGATGTTCTTAATATGTTCTGCGATCGCAGAGGAATCCCCTTCAGCGTCAAGGCCAAAAACAGATTCATATAACTGTTCTTTGGTAAAGACCTGGCCGGGGTGGAGAGCCAGATATTCGCAGATCCCGTATTCCCCTTTGGTAAAAGACAAGAGATGTTCTTGTGTGGAAATGGTTTTGGCCTGCATGTCAAAGCGGAGACCTCCCCGGTTCAGCGTATGGGTTGGCTGACGTTTTTCTCTCCGCAGATGAGCCGCCACCCGTGCCCGGAGCTCCGTAAGGCTGAAAGGTTTTTTTATGTAATCGTCTCCTCCCAGACCAAAACCTTCTGCAAGGGCCGCCTCTTCTGTTTTGGCGGTGAGAAATAATATAGGACAGTCCACTTCCTGACGGATACGGCGGCAGAAAGAAAAGCCGTCTTCACCGGGGATCATTACATCTAAGAGTATAAGATCGTACTGCCTGCACCGGTCCGGGCACAGAGGGGCAGCAGTGTCCCGAAATATTATTTACTCCTCCAGTATCTGGATAGGCGTGGCCTCTGACACAAAGATCATACTGTCATAGAGCGTTGCCGGCGGCTGGAACAACCGGTAGCTTGGAGGCAGCAGGCGCATATACCAGACATAGCTCTCCCCCAGATTTCCTTGATACACATAATCCCTGGACAATTCTCCCAGGGGAGTGTCTGCCGGTATTTTGGAAAAGTCCAGCCAGCAGATGTCGAAGCCGGCCTTTTTGGCAGCATTTGCCAGAGGGTCGTGAGAATAAAATACCTGATTTGTCCGCTTGCCGGTAGACTGATCCGGAACATTACAACGGGTTTTATAAAAGTCTGTGCCAATGACATAATAACCTTTCCCCATTTCATCTGCAAGGAGCTTCCCCATAGAATCAGAACTTTCCCATCGGGCTACATGTGTATTATGGCCTGTCACAAAAATCCGGTCATGGCCGGCCTGAGATTCCTGTGCGGCGATCCAGTTTATGTTTTGGGATAAAAGCTCATCTCTTAATGTGGCCAGTGCATCTAATGCCACAGGATCATCCTGGGAAATATCCAATTTCACTTGAAAATCCAGGTATTGCAGCAGCACATCGGCAAAGTGGACGGCCTGTCCTGTGTTTTTCTGTTTTTCAAGCTGGGCTTTTATCTGAGACAATATCTGTATCCGGTCCTTATTGCTGTATCCAGCGGACCAGTTTTCCCCATCCATAAGGGACTCCAGGCTTTCCGTATCTATTCCGGCTTTTTTGCAGCCTTCTGTTAAAAATTGAAAACTGTATACATATCTCTGCATATCAAAGCCGTAAAAACGGAGATCTTCTCCCGAGGCAGCGGTTTCATTATACTGCCGCATATAAGAGATAAGATCCGCCATCTCTTTGGTGCAATATATTTTAAAGCCAATAGCCCTGGCAGCTTCCAGAGCGGTTCCCTCTCCGCCGTGTATATAACGGTTTACCTGTTCACAGCCACCATAGTCTCCTTCCAGGGCAAAAGCCCGTACCTCATATTTTTCCACCAGAAGTTTGAATACCTTTAGCTTCAGCTCCTGGAATTCCATGTTTCCGTGGGCAGCTTCCCCCAGGGCAATGATCCGGGCTTCTTTTGGTATGGAAATATCCTGTATGTTGCCTGCATAAGAGGCAAACTCTTTTGGATCTGCGCTTTCTCCCGTGCCGAAACCTCCAAAATGCATAAAAACCGAAAGAGCCAGGAGTATTACTGTAAAGAGACATAATAAAACGGTGCGTAAAATTTTGTGTTTTTTCTTTCTCATAATGGTTTCCTTTCTGTTTTTGATATAGAAAGGGTAACACTTAATTTTAAGGTTTTTATAAGGAACAAAAATGTTTTCATCAAATACAGAATCCAGTCCAGTCTATTCTCAAAGAGAGGGTTCTATTGTATAATACAGTCAAAACTATAGTCCGACCGGACTGTTACAGGGGGATATGTAGGAAAAACAGAGAACGCAACCAGAAGTTGACGGATTGTCTTCCTTTGAGGATGGTACAGAAAGATGAAAACTGCTATTCTTTTAGTGAAGAGAAAAGTGGGGTGAGGATATGGAAATCGGGGAACGTTTGCAACAGTTGAGAAAAGAAAAAGGGATATCCCAGGAAAAGCTTGCGGAACAGCTCCATGTTACAAGGCAGGCAATTTCAAAATGGGAAACGGGGGGTTCACTTAGATAAAGATACCACATCAATCCCACGCTG
>DWUX01000055.1 GCA_019120545.1 Candidatus Blautia stercoripullorum
TCGCGCTTCATAGCTATCATGTCACAGCACTTGTTAGTATAATAGAAGTTTTTCCAGATTGCAAGCTTTTTTTCTATTGTTTTGTATTTTTTTTGTATTTTTTTCCATACAAAAACTCCGAAACAAGCAGGTTCCTTTGCCTGTTCCGGAGCTGTTTCTTCTATTATATATATAATTATATTTTCATAATATAACAGTTTTTAAAGAATCTTGGAATAATCCAGCAATGTCACCTGATTTTCCTTATCTTCTTTTATCTCAGGTTCATCTCCCGCTTCTCTGGCCTTTTCCAACAGTTCTGCTACTGTAGGCGAACCAAGAACAGCTTCTGGATTTACTGTTTCTTCCTCTTCCGCCGGTTCAAGAATTTCTTTCTCGGCTTCCGGCTCTGGATTTTCCGTAACTTCTTCCGTCGGTGCTCCTTCATCGCCGGATGTCTCTGTGATTTCTCCTGTCTCTGGAATCTCCTCTGTATTCCCCGTCGGTTCTTCTGCAACTTCTGCTTCTTCTTTCTCATCGGAACCGCTCTCATCCTCTTCGCCTGTTTCTGTCTCCGGCATCAGGATCTCTGTCTCCGGCCCATAGGAATCCTCAGAATCCTCAGCAGTCATATCCTCCTCTTCTTCCGGGATCGGCTCTTCCGTCTCCCGTATATCAGGCATAATGATCGTAGCATCAGACACCTGTTCCGGTTCGTTTAACTGCGCACTCTCTTCGGCAGCAGAATACATAGCTTCCATTATCGTCTGATCATAATCATCCCCGTCTTCAAGTTCTTCCGGAGAAGATTCCTGCTCTGTATCCTCCTTCTGATAAGGCAAAACTTCCTCCACAGATTCCTCAGCCGGTTCTTCCTCCTCAGGTTCTTCTGTATCAAGCTCTTCTGTCTGATCCGCCGGCTCTTCTAAAGTTTCAGTCTGAATTTCAGACTCAGATTCCTCTTCTGCTCCAATTCCTTCTTCATCCTTCTCTCCTTTTCTGTCCTTTCGCCAGATCTCAGAAAGAATAAAAAGAACGATCAGCGCCAAAATGATCAGTCCGGCCACGATCAGCCCCTCTGTAGTCTGTAATGCAATAGCTGCATACCCGATAAAAGGAATGACCAGGACCACTTTAGGGACCGAGCTTCGAATGGTCACCGTTTCTGTATTACTGTTGTTGTCATATACGTCTTTTACTGTGTAAGTATGGGTATCCGGATCTATATCTGTGATCTCATAGATATAATCTCTGGTTCCTTCACTGTAGATAATACGGTCGCCGATTTCCAGATCGCCGGCATCTGCACTTGTACCATAAGCAACGGAACCTATCGGAAGATTTGTATCCGTTTCCGTATTATCGTTCATTACCGTATAGACTCCCGCAAAAGGAGGGATCAGCAGGGCAGCGGCTATCACGATTGCTACAACAATTACCAGATTAACAATTATTTTCAAAAATTTTGACATTTCTGTACTCCTTACCCTTCAGCTTAACCGCTAAAATTTGTAATTGTTTTTATCTTAACATCTTTCAGCAAGGATGTATAGAGTAAATTTTCAGTCTTACATTTCTTTCAGGAAAACACAGTATCCTCTATATGCCTCATAAATATCCACCTTGCTGGCGATCTCCCAAGGTGCATGCATATTCAGTACCGCCACACCGCAGTCGATCACTTCCATATCGTAATTAGCAAGGATATAGGCAATCGTTCCTCCGCCTCCCTGATCTACTTTGCCAAGTTCCGCGGTCTGAAATGCCACATGATTTTCTTCCATGACTTTACGGAGCTTCGCTATGTATTCCGGATTTGCATCATTGGATCCGCTTTTTCCTCTTGATCCTGTGTATTTATTAAAAGTAATACCATGTCCCAGATAAGCGGAATTCTTCTTTTCCATAACCTCAGGATAATTAGGATCAAAAGCAGCACTGACATCAGAAGAAAGCATCATGGAATTCTTCAGCGCCCTTCTAAGACTGAGCTCGCTATACTGTCCTGCCGCATTCATAACCTCCGCCGTTGTATTTTCAAAAAAGCGGGACTCCATACCGGTAGCTCCAACACTGCCGATTTCTTCTTTATCTACCAGAAGGCATACAGAAGTATATTTTACCTTATCCTGAGCAAGCATTGCCATAAAAGAGGGATAAGCGCAGACGCGGTCATCATGTCCATAAGCCATGACCATGCTTTTATCCAATCCATAGTCTCTGGCAGCTCCTGCCGGTACTACTTCCAGTTCTGCGGAAAGGAAGTCCTCTTCTTCAATTCCGTAAGATTCTTTAAGAATCTGAAGGATCTGCGCCTTTACCGGCTCTTCTTCCTGGTCTTCCAACGGAATGCTTCCTATAAGCACATTCAGATTTTCTCCTTCCACCACTTCAGAAGCATTTTTCTGCATCTGTTTTCCTGAGAGATGTATCAAAAGATCTGAAATTCCCACTACAGGTTCTTCTGCTTTTTCTCCAATAGAAACCTGGACGATTTCTCCGTTTTTCTTTACCACCACGCCATGAAGTGCCATCGGAAGCGTCACCCACTGGTATTTTTTTACGCCGCCGTAATAATGAGTATCCAGAAGAGCCAGTTCTGTATCTTCGTATAAAGGATTTTGTTTCAGGTCTAATCTTGGTGAATCCACATGGGCGCCCAGGATCCTCATTCCTTTTTCCATAGGTTCTTCTCCAATGATATACATAGCCAGAGTTTTCCCCATATTGTTGGCATAGACCTTATCGCCGGGCTTTAACTCTTTCCCACTGGCGATCACCTCTTCCAGATTCTCATATCCTGCTTTTACTGCCAGATCGACCATCCTGGAAACACATTCTCTTTCTGTTTTGCAGCAGCTCATAAAGTTTTTATACTCTTCGCAGAAATCAAACACTTCTTTTTTGTCTTGATATTTTTTCCATGCATTTTCTGTCTTCATTTCATCTGCCTCCTATTATATGTTTATCAGAACTATTTCGATTCTACTACAACTTTCTTCCGATTGCAAGGCGGGGCTTGCTTCTTCCCCTTTTATCTTATATAATGAGCATTATCCTTGGACGAAAGGCGGAAGCTGCTTTGAAAAATAAAATAAAAATCATTGAAGATCTTTCTTTAAATGCATGGCCCTCTCATCAAATGCAGATTTATGACGGATGGATTCTCCGATTTTCTTATTTCTATACTCATCGTACCAACTGCATCGAACAGATCGGGCCTTCTTCTATTCCCCTGGGAGATAAATTTGATTACTGTGAAGAAATATATGAGAGATGGGGAACTCCTGCAATTTACAAGATTACTCCTCTTATTGACAGTTCCTTTGATCAAAAACTTACGGAACGGGGGTATCATATTGCCCACATTACAGAAGTTATGACCAGAGAACTGAAGGGGCCTCTTCCTTTATCTCCGTCCTGCACAGTAAATCTGAATTCCAGGATCACCCCTCAATGGATCGAGGCATTGTTTTCTCTGAAAGGAACGGTAAATGAAATACACAGGAGAATCGTACCATCTATGTATGCAGCCATTCCAAAGGATGTGATCTCTGCTTCCGTATATGACCAAAATCAGATAATCGGTACAGGACTGGCAATTTTGGACAGAGATTATGCCGGGATCTATGCCATCCATGTCGCTGAAAACTATCGGGGATCCCATATTGGACGTTCTATCTGTCTGGCTCTCTTAAACGCCGCAGCAGAGCAGGGTGCGTCTTCTGCTTATCTGCAGGTTGTCAAAGGCAACCTTCCTGCAAAAAACTTATATCGTTCTTTAGACTTCGGAGATTTTTATACCTACTGGTTTCGCCAGCAATATCATGTAAAAAAATGGGAAAATCATCCAAGCGAAAAATAAAGAACTGCCGCATCAATCCTTTGTCAGGAATATTAATATATTCCCGGCTTCAGCTTAATGCGGCAGTTCTTATTTTTTACTGCATAATATAAATATACTATATCAAAGCCAGACTTTTGATCAAGTAAGATATTCAACCTTTATTTATAGGATTTCCTGCTCAGATATTCTTCGATACCTTTCATCGCCTCTTCTTCATCTGCGCCTTCCACAGACACCGTTACCTTTTCTCCGGCATCCAGTCCCAGGCTCATCATTCCCATAATACTTTTTGCATTTACTCTTTTTTCTTCATTTTCCAGATATATGCTGCTGGCATACTGGCTGGCCACCTGGACAAGCAGCGCGATAGGTCTTGCTTCCAGTCCGTTTGAAATTCCAATGGTTATCGGTTTCCTGATCATACTTGTTCCTCCTTGAATCCTCTAAGCTGTTCTGCTATGCTGCTGATCTTTCGAAGTCTGTGGTTCACTCCGGATTTTCCCAGAGGTACAGACAAAAGAGCTCCCAGCTCCTTGAGAGAGGCCTGTGGATATTCCAGACGCAGCCTTGCTGTCTCTTCCAGATTTTCCGGCAGTCTTTGCAGCCCTACCGTATTCTGAATATATTCAATGTCCTCTATTTGCTTCACCGCAGCATTTACAGTCTTGTTAATATTTGCCGTTTCGCAGTTTACCTTTCTGTTCACAGTATTCCGCATTCCCTTCAGAATCCTGACATTTTCCAGGTTCATCAGGGAAATCCCTGCTCCCATAAGGCCTAAAAGTTCTACGATTTGTGCGCCTTCCTTTACATAAACAACATCATACTTTTTGCGTTTCACAATCTTGGCATCAATTTCAAAAGACTG
>DWUX01000056.1 GCA_019120545.1 Candidatus Blautia stercoripullorum
AGGAATATTTATACATTTTATGCGGATTTGCCGAGCAATAAAATATATAAATATTCTCGATTTTGATCAATGTGACAGCCTCTGATATTTCTTATGAATTTTTCATAACAACGCTTTCTACTGTGTCAGCCACATGCTCACAGGCATCTGCGCATCTCTCCAGATAGATGTAGATCTCTCTCCAGACAATGATGTGAAGAGGATCGGTACACTCTGTATGAAGCTTTCTCATACTCTTCATAAACAGCTTGTCTGAAGTTTCCTCCAGAGCGTTGATCTGAATGATCAGATCTTTCAGGTTTTTGGAACGGCGGAAATCTGCAAAAGCTGTCAAAAGCTCACGAACCTTCTCACAGCACTGGATCACCACATCTGTCATCTCCAGAGCGTCCGGCTCGATCTCCTGTACATTTCCCATATAAATCCTAAGCAGTACATCCTCTACTTTATCCGTTACTGTATCAATATGCTGGCTTAATTCTACAATATCCTCCCGTTCGATAGGGGGAATAAATTCCTTTGCCAGCCGGTCCAGCATTTCATGTTTCTTTCCATCTGCCCGATTTTCGATCTCGTGGATCTCTCCCAGATATTTTTCCAGCTCCTGAGGTCTGAAATCTCCCAGCACCTTGCGCAGCAGACTGGCTGCATGGCAGGATTCTTCCGCACATGCTATAAAATTGTCAAAATAATACGCATCCTGTTTTCTTGCCATTGTTTATCCTCCTAAAAAAGCATCATAAATATTTTTGCCATGATAAAACTGATCAATCCGCAGCCGGGGAAAGTAAAGATCCATGTCAGCATCATATCCTTTACCACGCCGAAGTTAATCGCCGACAGACGTTTTACCGCTCCCACACCCATGATGGCGCTGGTCTTTGTATGAGTGGTAGATACAGGGATACCGGATACACTGGCCAGAAGCAGACAGAAGGCTCCGGCCAGGTCTGCGGAAAATCCCTGGAATTTTTCCAGTTTTACCATGTCCATTCCCACAGACTTGATGATCTTCTCGCCGCCTACGCTGGTGCCCACACCCATCACAACAGAGCAGAGAATCATCAGCCATACCGGGATCAGCATCCCTTCCACACTGTTCTGTCCATTACAGAAGGCAACCCCCA
Organism: Candidatus Blautia stercoripullorum; assembly: GCA_019120545.1. Classification (GTDB taxonomy): domain Bacteria; phylum Bacillota; class Clostridia; order Lachnospirales; family Lachnospiraceae; genus Blautia; species Blautia stercoripullorum. Next base: position 1,128 of record DWUX01000056.1, read on the forward strand.
AAAACAAAACTCCGATAAATTTCTGTCCATCCTGAGCTCCATGCATGAAACTCATAAAAGCCGCGCCGAAGATCTGCCCTTTCTGAAAAAAGGAATTGGTTCTTCTCCGGTCCATCTTTCCGCAGATCAGGGCAATAGCCTTGCAGATCAGCCAGCCGATGAGAAATCCCAGAGCCAGACTTAATACCAGGCCGTAGAGAACTTTCACCCATTCACTGAAATTAATGCCTCCGATACCGCCCTGCACCGCGATGGCCGCTCCGGAAAGACCGGCGATCAGGCTGTGGCTTTCACTGGTAGGGATACCAAATACAGAAGCCGCTACGCTGTATACTACGATAGAAAACAGCGCGGCGCACAGGGCTACCAGGGCTTTGTCCGTTTCACCGCCAAAATCCACCATATTACTGATAGTGGCAGCTACAGAACTGTTAATGTGCGTCATGACCAGAACTCCCAGAAAATTAAAAGCTGCGCTCATCCAGATGGCATGGCGTACATTCATGCTCCGTGTAGCGACACAAGTAGCAATAGCATTTGGCGCATCCGTCCATCCGTTTACAAAAATAACTCCCAGGGTCAACGCCACCGTAATAAACAGTATAGGATTTGATATGACTTCCTGGAAAAAATGGGAAAATGAAATATCCATATATGCTCCTCTTTCTCTCTTTTGTCTTTCATTTTTGTTGATGATTATTTTTTTCCAGCAAAAAATGACAGCCGGAAAACCATCTATGCCGCATTATATCAGCATTCTTCTCTTTCTTTTTTTGTTTTCCTCCTGTCACTTAGATTTTACATGGATTTAATCTCAATATAACATTCAACCTGTATATTGTCAACGGTTGTGTTTTTCTTTTTAATAAATAAGCTGATAAAAAACGCAAAAAGAGCTGCACCATTAATCTTAACTATTCGCTCGATAATTAATGACACAGCTCTTTTTCTCAATCACTTTTATACATCATATACAGATCCGTCAAATGCGGTCTGAGCAGAAATGCTTCTCTGTTTAGGCGGAAATTTTTCACTGATATCATCCGCCAACTCTATACCGATACCAGGACTGTCCGGGATAAGGATATATCCTCCTTCTTCTCGAAGCGGCTCCTTTGTCATCTCTGCCTCGTTTCCCTGATGATAGAAAGATGGGAATTCCTGAATAGCAAAATTAGGGATAGCGGCATCCAGCTGGAGGCAGGCTGCAGTAGATACCGGGCCCAAGGGATTATGGGGAACGACCTTGACATAATTTGCCTCCGCCATGGCGGCTACTTTTTTGCTTGGAGTCAGCCCGCCCAGGGCACATACATCTGGTCTTACATATTTAGCTGCTTTTTTCTGAAAAATCGTTTCAAACTCCTGAATATTAAAAAAGCTGTCCACTTGTCAACGGCGGTTTTCGCCTTTAACAAGTGGACAGCTTCTTATCCTCTCAGATTACCACAATGATTCCTCCGTCATTTGCATACATGGTACTGACTCCAGCTGTATCCAGAAGCACTACATCCTTTACAGGAATTCTTTTCAGTATGGCTTCTTTCACGATCTCTGCTCTGGCCGGACAGTTGCAGTGGGTGATCCCCAGAACTTTGTTTTTACTGTCCGCTGCTCCTTTCGCCACATAGTCTACCATCTTCACCAGAGCCTTATTGATCCCCCTGGCCTGGTCCAGCTGGGCGATGGTCCCTTCAGGAGTAGATCCCATCACCGGCTTTATTTTCAGGGCGCTGGCAACAAAAGCTTTCAGATTGCTGAGTCTGCCGTTCTTCCTCAAAGTCTCCAGATTTTCAAGAACAAAGTAAGTGTGCTGAGATTCAATATATTTGTCCACAGTCTCTACCACTTTTTCGAACTCCATGCCTGCATTTTCACATTCCTCGATCTTCAGGGCAATCAGTGTTTCTCCCACAGAGGCGGAACAGGAATCAAACACATGGATTTTTTTCTCAGGCTTATTTTCCAGAAGAAGGTTCCTGCCCAGCAATGCACTGTTATAAGAACCGCTGAGATTAGCGGAAAGGGTCACCGCATATACATGATCTGCTTCACAGTCAAAAGCCTCCATATACTTTTCAGGGGAAGGACATGAAGACTTTGGACAATTGGGACTGGCAGCTACTTTTTTTAAAAAATAAGCCTGATCAAAAGTCTCATCATCTACAATCTCCTCTCCATCTACAATTAAAGTAAGAGGAGCTCTTTCAATACGGTCATCCGTTTTCCATCTTTCCAAAAGCTCCCCGCAGCTGTCTATAATAATTTTATAACTCATTCTTCACAACCTCTTTATGTAGTTTTTAATACCATGTCTTATCATAACATACTTACTTATATTTGAAAAGGTTTTTCCCGGAAAATGCTAGGATTTTTTTTGTTTTTCGTTTATACTGTTATTGGTTCTGTCCAAGAAGATCCTTCTCTTGGATGTTCCATTAACCTTATCAGAAATGGGGCCTGTATTTATGATCGCAGTAAAAATTCAGGATATTAAAGATTTCATGTCAAAGCTTTTGATCGGGCATGCCTTTGACGCTTTTTGGCTCAGCGAAGCTTCTGTCACTACTTTTGTCACCTATACTATTGAAGGAAATCTTCACAAAGAATTTTTTGACACAGAGGAAAACCAGAAACTTCAGAAAGAAGGCCGGACTTATGCTCTTTGGAGAGATATAAAACCCTTTTGCTTCTCTATTATAAAAGGGAAAAAAACCCCTCTTCATTTTAAAATCATATTCCGTCTTTCCAAAAAAAATACAGAAAAACTGCTCCAGGGAAGCGGTCTATCCTATACAGCAGAAGATATATTCGGCTTATTCTTAAATTTTCAATATGACGGAACCCATTTAACCTGTACCACAGGCACTTCCCTGAAAACCTTTTCTCTGGACAAGTCCCTCGACCACGCCTGGGACGAACTTGTTCTTAAATTTTTTAAACAGCAGCAGATTCTATGGGAATCTGTATAATATTTATTTTTCGGAGGTAATCTTATGATTCAGGATCTAGGCAGCCATCGCTACCACAATGAATATCACCCTATACCCCCAAGGGACAATGATTATATTCTCTTCTTCCAGGGGCGGCAGGTATTGGTAAAAATCACCGGGGATACCTTTTCTTTCCCGGATTTTCAGTACGCTGAAAAATATTATCCCCAGATTTATACATCTTATACTTATCTATTTTCCATTGATGAAAGAAATTATTATCTTCCAAAAGATTGTTGTATGGAATCATTGCCTGGCTTTTCCATGGAAGACATTATTATTTTCCGAAACCTCAGTCCTCAGGTAAACTGTTTTGCCCTGATCACAGGATATCAGCTCCATAACTGGTATTCTATCCGCAAATTCTGCGGAAAATGCGGACATCCCCTGGTTCCTGACTCCAGAGAACGTATGATGTATTGTCCTCAGTGTAAAAATACCGAATATCCTAAAATTTCTCCTGCTGTAATCGTAGGTATAAGAAATGGAAACAAACTTCTCTTATCTAAGTATGCCGGCGGAACTGCCCGGCGATATGCGCTTATTGCAGGATTTGCTGAAATCGGGGAGACTTTGGAAGAAACAGTAAAAAGGGAAGTGATGGAAGAAGTTGGCCTGAAAGTCAAAAACATCCAATATTACAAAAGCCAGCCCTGGTCTCTGTCCAGCAGTCTTCTTATGGGATTCTACTGTGACCTGGATGGCAGCGACCATATTGTCCTGGAGGAAGACGAACTGTCCGAGGCAGAATGGTTTGAGAGAGAGGATATCCCATATGATGATTACGATGTGAGCCTGACCAGAGAAATGATGATCCAATTTAAAAAAGGGCTGGATGGTTCCATCCGTAAAGGCTGAACACGCAGAAAAGAACACGAAGCTGTCGCATGAAATGTATAAATCTTCCCGAAGTATGACTAATGCGACAGCTCCATTTGACTATATGTCTGTTATCCCAGAATGATCAATGCCATAAAAACCAGATCTGTATCACCTGTATTAATAAGACCGTGTCCCCGGCCGTCCGGCGTATAAGTGATATCACCGGCCTTTACCATACGTTTTGTTCCATTGTCATCATATTCCCCTTCTCCTGAAAGGATATAATAAGTTTCACTTTCTCCGTGATGCTCATGATATCCCAGTGAACATCCTGGTTCGATCACGACTTCCGCATACAATCCACATTTTCCATTCAATTCTTTTTCACCAAGAATATGTTTTATGATCACATGGCCTTTGCCTCCGCACATATTTTCCACACGTTCTACTTTCATTTTCCTTACCTCCTGTAAAATTTGTGTAAAAAGAGCTTATAATACAGAAAAATCCCAAAAACTTTCGTCTTTGAGAATCCGCTTATAGTATATTACCATCTTCTTTCTTTGTCAAATACCTGCCATTTCCGCCTTGACATTTTTTTCCAAAGCCTTCTATACTAGAAAACAGAGAGTCTGACAGAAGGGCAAAATGCCGTTTCTGCCGTTACAGAATTATGAACGGAGGAATTTATTATGCAGTACGATATTATCATTATAGGAGCCGGACCAGGAGGCATCTACTCTGCCTATGAACTTACAAAAGAAAATCCCGGCCTGAAAATTGCCGTGTTTGAAGGAGGCAATCCTCTGGAAAAACGCCGCTGTCCAATTGACGGAAAAAAAGTAACCTCCTGCATCAAATGTAAAACCTGCGCTATTATGAGCGGATTTGGAGGCGCCGGCGCTTTTTCGGACGGTAAATACAACATTACCAATAATTTCGGCGGTACTCTTTATGAACATATTGGAAGACAGACCGCTCTGGATCTGATGAACTATGTGGATCATATCAATACCACACATGGAGCAGAAAACACCAAACTGTATTCCACAGCAGGAACCCGTTTTAAAAAGCTTTGTCTTCAGAATAAGCTTCATCTGCTGGACGCCTCCATACGTCATCTGGGCACAGATCTGAACTATGTAGTTCTGGAAAATCTATATAAAGAATTAAAAGATAAAGTAGATTTTCATTTCAATACTCCGGTATCAACTGTAGATGTTCTTTCTGACGGCTTCCGGGTAGTATACGGCGATACATCTGACGACTGCAAAAAATGTATTATCTCTGTAGGCCGCAGTGGAAGCAAATGGATGGAATCTGTCTGCCGCAAGCTTTCCATTCCTACCCTTTCCAATCGGGTAGACCTGGGTGTCCGGGTAGAACTTCCTGCCGTGATTTTCTCTCATCTCACTGATGAGCTTTATGAAAGCAAGATCGTATACAGAACAGAAAAGTTTGAGGACAATGTCCGCACATTCTGCATGAATCCCTACGGCATTGTGGTAAACGAAAACACCAACGGGATCATCACCGCAAATGGACACAGCTATGAAGATGTGAATATGAGAACAGAGAATACCAATTTTGCCCTTCTTGTCTCTAAGCATTTTTCCGAGCCTTTCCGGGACAGCAACGGTTACGGAGAAAGCATCGCCCGCCTGTCAAATATGCTGGGCGGAGGCGTTATCGTACAGCGTTTCGGAGATCTGATGAGAGGCCGCCGCAGCACTGTCAGCCGTATTCAGGAAGGTCTGGTCCGTCCTACTCTTAAAGCTACTCCCGGAGATCTGAGCCTGGTCCTGCCTAAGCGGATCCTGGACGGTATTATTGAAATGATCCAGGCTCTGGATAAGATTGCTCCAGGTACAGCCAACGATGATACTCTGCTCTATGGCGTGGAAGTAAAATTCTATAACATGGAAGTGGAAATTGATGAAAATCTGGAAAGCCCCTATAAAGGACTTTATATCATCGGAGACGGCAGCGGTGTGACCCATTCCCTGTCCCATGCCTCCGCATCAGGAGTCTATGTGGCAAGGCATATATTATCAAATATGTAATTCTTTTTTAGATGATTTCAGGAACTGAAAAGCTGCCCTGGGAGGTACTCATCCGGTACTTCACAGGGCAGTTCCTTTTTTGCCCGGACCTGCAACAGTCTAGGCACTTATAAATAAATATAAAATTTACTGAGCCAGCTTCAACATGATCTCATTACTTCTGGCAACAAATTTAGTCATTTCTTCCGGTGTCAGCTGTCTGTGACTGATCAAAGCCAGATCATAAAGCTGTTCGCAGAACATCTGGATATTTTCCCCTTCTTTATGTTCCAGTACATACTGCACCAACTTGTTATTGGCGTTCAATACCAATGTCTCCTGTCCGCCAAACATGGAAGGATCCATGCCATACATATTGTACATTTTCATCATTTCCTGCATACGGCGGCTCTCTTCAGAAATCGTCATCATAGAAGATACATTTTCATTTTTCAGACTCTCTACCTTTACAGTCAGATTATCTTTATTCAATGCTTTTTTGAAAATCTCTGACAATTCTTTTGTTTCTTCTTCCAGGTCTTTTCCATCGTCTTCTTTTACAGCATCTGTCACATCTGCATCAATACGAAGGAATCTCACATTTTCCTTTATCTGTTCCACATGGGAAATAAACGGGGAATCGATATTATGTTTCAGGATCACTGCGTCCAGTCCCTGTTCCTTGAACATATTGATATACTGACTCTGCTGCACTTCATCTGTAACATAGTAAATATTGATCTTTTCAGGCTCTTTTTTAGCTTCCTCGGCAGCCTCTTTTGCTGTTTCTTCTTTGTTCTCCTCTGTTACCTGTTCCTGCTCTTCTTTTGCCTCTTCCTCTGTCTTTTCCGGAGTATTTTCCTTAATACAATCTTCCAGAGTCAGATATTTTCCATCCAGGTTTTTGTAGAGAATATAGTCCATCATCCTTTCAGAGAACTTGCTGTCCTTAATACATCCAAATTTGATAAAGGGGCTGATGTCATCCCAGTATTTCTCATAGTTTTCTCTGTCTGTCTTGCACATTCCAGTCAGCTTGTCAGCCACTTTCTTGCTGATATAATCGGAAATTTTCTTTACAAAACCGTCATTCTGAAGTGCGCTTCTGGATACATTCAAAGGCAGATCCGGACAGTCGATAACACCCTTTAACAGCATAAGAAATTCTGGAATCACTTCTTTAATGTTGTCAGCAATAAATACCTGATTATTATACAGCTTAATGGTTCCCTCAATGGATTCATATTCCATGTTGATCTTCGGGAAATACAGAATACCCTTTAAGTTAAACGGATAATCCATGTTCAGGTGGATCCAGAATAATGGCTCCTTATAATCCATAAAGACTTTCCGGTAAAACTCCTTGTATTCCTCTTCTGTACACTCATTTGGATGTTTCATCCAAAGAGGATGGGTATCGCTTAAAGAAACCGGGCGTTTATTAATCTTCACCATATCTCTGGCAGGAGAGACCTCTACCGTTTCTTTCTCGCCCTTGTCGTTTTCTTTTTCTTCAGTTTTTGCATCCTCATGGATATGCTCTACGACTACATCATCGTCTCTCAGTTCAGACTCTTCAATAGTCTCATATTCCTGAGGAGCATTGGCCTTGGAAAGATAGATTTCCACCGGCATAAATGAGCAGTATTTCTCGATTACTTCTCTCATTCTGTATTCATTGGCAAACTCCAGGCTGTCTTCATTTAAGAACAGAGTAATTTCCGTACCTACCTCAGTACGGCTTCCTTCACCTATCTCATATTCTGTGCCTCCGTCGCATTCCCAATGTACAGGTGTTGCTCCTTCTTTATAGGAAAGGGTATCGATATGCACCTCATCCGCTACCATAAAAGCAGAGTAAAAACCAAGTCCGAAGTGTCCGATGATCTGATCGTCATTGGTTTTGTCTTTATACTTTTCCAGGAATTCTGTAGCTCCTGAAAAGGCGATCTGGGTAATATATTCTTCTACCTCATCGGCTGTCATTCCAAGACCTGTATCGATAAATTTCAGAGTTTTTTCTTCCGGATTTACGATCACGTCAATCTTGTTTTTATGGCCTTCCGGGAATGTGTAATCTCCCATGATCTCCAGTTTTTTCAGTTTTGTGATAGCATCACAGCCGTTTGAGATCATCTCACGTACAAAAATGTCATGATCAGAATACAGCCATTTTTTAATAATCGGAAAAATATTTTCACTATTAATTGATAAAGTACCATGTTTATTAGCCATGATAAATACATCTCCTTTTTCTTCTTTTAGCATTTAAAGCTTAACCATTACGGCTTTGCCTTGTCTAAAGAACATATTAATACCCAAAATACAAAAAGTCAAGGAAAAATTAGCACTCATATTAAATGAGTGCTAATAATTTCTACTTCTTTTGAACTTTTTGCGCCACAATAAAAATATTGGGGGGATTCTGATGCAGATTTACAATTTCCAAAACCAAAAAACCATGTTTCTGGATCCTTCTCATCAATCCAATGGGCGTTTCAAAGGAAATATAAGGCATCAGCCCCAGTTTGCTCTTCCAGAATTTTCCAACAGCGGCCGGAGAAAAGTTTCTGGCCAGACAGTCCGTAGCAGAAATAAAGATTCCTCCTGGCTTCAGAAGACTATGGATCTTTTTCAGTACTTCATCCTGATTTTTCATATAAAGAAGCACATTATAAGCAGCTACGGCATCATAGCTCCCGGCTTTCTCCTCAAGGTCCATAAGGTCCGTTTTCAAAAACTGAATATTAGTCTTTCCTTTTTTTTCTGCTTTTTCTTTTGCTTTATCCAGCATCTCCCTGGAAGTATCTATAGCTGTGATCTCTTTGACATAGGCAGCCAGGGGAATAGTCGCATTTCCTGTGCCGCATCCGATCTCCAGGATCCTGTCTTCTTTACTTAAAAAATGAACCGAGCGCTTCACAGTCTTTTTATATGTGCCTTTGTATTCAGGAAATACCTGGGCATCATATACTCGGGAACGCCTGTCCCAGAATCTGCGGCTGTCATATCTGTTATTTTTCATGGTCTCACTCCCATTCCTAGTTTATAGTTTATCTCCCGATATCTGTCGTTCTGCCTGATTATTTTTTCCATCCCGACAGGATCTATCCCTCTACGATCAGATATCCGCCTCCTGGCAAAGAAAATACCTCGCTGGCTTCTTCCAGTTCCTCATCAGACATCCCATCTACGTCCATGCCGTTTTCTTCAAAATAATCCCGGACTTCCCTCAGAGAATCTACTACTGCAGCCATGCAGTCTTCAAGAAAAGCTTCGGCTTCTTCCATAGTTTCCGCAACAGGCTCTGAAAAAAGCTGTTCCTGATTTTTTAAAAAAGTTAAAACACACTCATCGCTGTACTCGTTCATTCTCATTTCCTCCTTTTAATTTGTATGTATGCATCAGTACTCCTGTACATGCCCCTTCTGTCAGGATTCTGAAATTTTATTTTCTTTCTTCACAAATTCCAGGATTTCTTCTGGTCTGTCTACAATCAGATCCGCCCTGTGCTCTTCCAGTTCAGTTCTTGGCCTGAATCCCCAGGTCACTCCTATTGTAAACATTCCGGCACTGTGTCCTGTCTCCATATCTGTATCTGTATCTCCCAGGTACAGACATTCCTCCGGTCTGACAGAGAATTCTTCTGCAATAGTCAGAGCCCCTATGGGAGAAGGTTTTCTCGGAACCTTCTCTGTCTGTCCCTGTACTTTATGGAACATATCCTTTCCAAAGATTTTTTCCACCACCTCTATTGCTGCAACATGAGGTTTATTGGAAAGTACGGCAATCTTCAGTCCTTCTTGTTTCAGACCTTCCAGAAGTTCTATGATCCCGTCAAAAGGTTTTACATGATAAAATGGATTTTCCTCAAACCATTTCCTGTAAAGACTTCTGACCTGTTCATAATCTGCCTGCTCTCCTCCCGGTACAGCTGCCAGCATTTTTCTTACCAGCTCATCTGCTCCGTTTCCGGCATAAAAATTATAATCTTGTACCGGTATAGGAGGAAGATTAAAATGCTCCAATGTTTTATTGCCTACATAAGCGATAGATTCCACTGTGTCCGCTATCGTTCCATCTAAGTCAAAAATACAGGCTTTATACATGTCTTTTCACTCCTTGATCTGAATCCCCATATTTTTCATTTCCTGATAAAGCCTTGCCAGAGGCAGACCGACTACGTTGCTGTAATCTCCCTGGATCTCTCTGACAAAAACTGCGCCTTCTCCCTGGATCCCATAAGCTCCGGCTTTATCCATCGGTTCTCCTCCTGCCACATAACTTTCTATTTCCCGGTCTGACATAGGATAAAAGCTTACCTGGGTAGTTTCATGAAAAGTGACGCTTTCTGTCCTTCCGTTTTCTCTGCTCATAACCGTAACCCCGGTAAAAACCTGATGTGTCCTTCCTCTGAGCAGCGACAGCATATGTGCCGCATCTGCCTGAGATTTTGGTTTTCCTAATATTTTTCCATCCAGCGCAACTACCGTATCGGCTCCTATAACTATAACATCCTCGCCTATTCCAGAAAACACTTCCCGGCATTTTCTCCGGGATAATTCTTCCACCGTCGCTCCCGGATCATTCCCTGTTATCAGTTCATCTTCTTTAGAAGGACAGACCTCAAATGAAACACCGATCTGTTCTAAAAGCTCCCGGCGTCTGGGAGAAGCGCTTGCAAGTATTATTTTTCTCATGTCCTGCTCCTTTTGTCTTTAGTTTCTGTGTACCTGATCTCAAGTTTAAGTATAGCCTGTCTCTTTCCCGTATGCAACTAAAAAAATGAAGGATCTGCCCTGCCCCAAACAGCATGGCAAATCCTTCTCTGTTTATCTGTATGATTCGTCTGTGTTCTTTGTTTTACTGAGCCAAAGCCTTTCCCAGATTCCTGCATGCTTCTTTTGCTTCCTCATCCGGCTCCTCATTGCAGATCACACCATCCTGGACCAGATTAGCGCCGTCTTCTCTGCAGGTAGCTTCCCAATTCCGCATCCATTCTCCGTCGCCCCATCCATAAGATCCGAAAAGCCCGATCTTTTTGCCGGATAAACCGCTTTTGCATTCTTCAAACATAGGAGCAAACTCTGTATCTTCCAGTTCTTCATCTCCCATAGAAGGGCATCCAAATGCAACGGCGTCATATTCCCCCATTTTATCTCCGGAAAAAGCACTGGCTTCGAATACTTCTGTCTCTGCTCCGGCTTCTTTCATTCCCTGTTCCACTTCCTGGGCCATAGCCTCTGTATTTCCTGTTCCACTCCAGTATACAACTGCTGTTCTCATAAAATAAGTACCTCTCTTTTTTAATATTTTCTATGTCAAGCAGCTACGATCAGCTGCCTCACAGGCTTTCCTGCCAAGAATAGTCTTTGATAAACTTCTTCGCACTTCTTATATTTGCAGAAAGTTTTCATGGCTGAACACTCGTCGCAATATACTTTCCAGCATCCGCAACATTTACAGTTCTTTCCCTGATTTACCATAAATCCCAGTACATCATCTTCCGGATATCCGAGGAAAAGGCCCACCTCGTGAGGAAAACTTCCATTATCTCCCATTCTGTTCTTTAAAATTTCAACAGCTTCATCCAAAGTCTCATAACGATACCCCTGGCTTTTTAAAATCTCCCTGGTCTTCTTTCTTTTCAGCTCCTGATCCAGCTTTCCTATCCGGAAAACATATAAAAGAGCTCTTTGTCCATTTATTTTCATAACACGAAGATCCAGTCCCTTTTCCCTGAAAATCTCCTTCCATTCCGTAAGAACTACGCCTAATTCCTTTTCATCTTTCCAGGGATACCAGAAAAGATTAGCAGTTTTAAGCCCCGCTAATGTGGGAGCACTGTGTCTGATAAGAAATTCATCCAGCATTTTCCGTCCCCCCTTTGATTTCTTCCAGAACAGACTGAAGAGCCGCAGTGCTGCTTCTGTGTATCCTGACTATAGGAATATT
>DWUX01000057.1 GCA_019120545.1 Candidatus Blautia stercoripullorum
TTATTGCGGCGTGTGCATCCTGCCCGGAGGGCTTTTTATTTTATAAGACAGTCTTTGGGACTGTCCTATAAAATAAAAACCCCGTTCCTTCTGCCTTTCGGCAAAAGGGACGAGGTATAGATTCTCGCGGTTCCACCCTATTTGAACCGACGTATTGCCGGAACCACTTCATTTTGACGATAACGGGATCACCGGGCCGGATTGGGGCCACTCAGAGGTAGTTTTCAAATGCTTCCGTGACAGAAGGCTTCCAGCATATGCCTTCCTCTCTGGGACCTTTCACATTCTACTCTTCTCTTCAACGTGTTGTCTTTCTTTTTCCATATTATATCCCACTTTGGGGGTTTGTCAACCTTCTTTTTCGCATAAGAATCCCAAACAGAAAAAGTGGAGTGTTGATTATGGCTAATGCGACAGCTCATTTCCCTTTATTATTCTACCCGGTCACTCATCAAACAGCGGGGTAGAGAAATAACGTTCTGCAGTATCCGGAAGAATGGTCACTACCGTTTTTCCTTTTCCCAGCTTTCTGGCAAGCTTTATGGCCGCCGCCACGTTTGTTCCTGAGGAGATCCCGCACATGATCCCTTCCTTTGAAGCCAGATCTCTGGAAGTCTGGATGGCCTCGTCATCGGTAATAATGCAGATATCATCATAGATCCCGGTATTCAGGATTTCCGGAATCACACCGTCTCCGATTCCCATCTGCAGGTGGGTACCGATAGAACCTCCCGAAAGGATCGCCGCATGCTCCGGCTCTACTGCCCAGATCTCCATATCAGGATTTTTCTCTTTCAGCACCTCGCCGATCCCGGTGATAGTCCCTCCCGTTCCGATCCCGGAACAAAACCCGTCAATGGGACAATCCGCCTGCTCCAGGATTTCCACGGCCGTCTGAGCTCTGTGGACAGCAGGATTTGCAGGATTTGCAAACTGCTGGGGTACAAAGACCCTTGGATCTTCCCGAGCCATTTTCAGAGCTGTGTTAAGACATTCTTCTATGCATTCTCCGATATTTCCCCCGTCATGGATCAGAATCACTTCCGCTCCATAATGTTTCATCAGCTTTCTCCGCTCTTCACTTACCGAATCCGGCATGATGATCCTGGTCTTATAACCCCTGACGGCCCCCACCAGAGCCAGGCCGATTCCCTGATTTCCGCTGGTAGGTTCCACAATAATGGTATCCTCTTTTATAAGCCCTTTTTCTTCTGCGTCTTTGATCATGTTATAGGCGGTCCTGGTTTTAATAGAACCGCCTACATTCAGTCCTTCAAATTTCACGAGGATCTGCGCGCTGCCTTCCTCTGTCATCCGGTTCAAACGGATCAGAGGCGTATTCCCCATTGCTTCAAGAATATTATTATTAATCACTGTTATTTCCATACCTTTCCAAAATCATTTCATTTAATTATTATATTACGATACTACAGCGTCCTCAACTGATTTTTGGAAAATTTTCGGGATATATGATATATCATGGGACTCTTTGCACACAAAGAAAAACCTGCTGCTCACAGAAAAGACTTATTTTTTCTTATAGTTAAAATTCGGAATGTTCTTCCACCGGTTCCGGAAATAGTGGGCGGCAAGCTTTGGCCTTCTGTCTCTGGTAAGAAGGCCCTTTTTGTTTCCATCTACCCGCATGACTCCCTGGATGGTAGCGAAATCTGCAAAATTCCACACATGCTCTCCTCTTACAAAAGGACAGCTGTCCAGGATCTTGTTCATGGTCTCGTAATAATCTACCTGATATTCTTCGGTAAACATGTTAGGGGTAGCACCGTGAAGTCCCGCTACTGTATCTGCCCCGTATTCCGTAATGATCACCGGCTTATTCTTGCTCTTCCAGTAGTCCATCTCATATTCCATGGCCTGTCTGGCAGCGTCCAGATTTCCGCCGAAAATATACCAGCCGTAGTACCGGTTCATACAGATTACGTCCATGGCGGGAGCTACCAGGTCTTTGGTGTAGTCGTTGTTGCAGACTACCAGAGTCACCGGCCGATCCTGAGGATCGCAGGCATGGGCCAGATGATACAGCGGCATAAAATAATCATAAGCGCTCTGGGCCCTTGCTGCTGTGTCCGGCTCATTGGCAATGGACCACATCACCACGCATGGGTGATTTTTATCCCTGCTGATCAGATCCCGGATCACTTCTTCATGATGTTCTTTGGTACGGCTCAGTTCCTTATACCAATCCTGGAGAATGTTAGGAAAATTCAGCCCTACTGCAGGAGTCTCGTCGATAACTACAATACCCTCCCGGTCACACAGATCCAGCATTTCTTCTGAATAAGGATAATGGGAAGTCCTAAAAGAATTGGCTCCCAGCCATTTCATCAGAGAAATATCCTTCACATTCAGCACTTCATCCAGTCCCCGTCCGTGATTCTCGCTATCCTCATGCTTGCCGCAGCCTTTGAAATAAAAAGGTCTGCCGTTGATCAGGAACTGATCTCCTTTTACCTCAACAGTCCTTACCCCAAAGGTTTCCTCATACCGGTCTTCTTTGAAAGTTACCTTTGCGGTATACAGATAAGCCTTTCCCGGCTGCCACAACTTTACTTTCTTGATCGCCAGGGTTCCTTTTTCTCCGCTGCCTTCGGCCACAGTCTGTCCTTCTTCATCTACGATCTCTATCTTGGGCGTTCCCTGTCCATAACAGGAAATTTCATAGGAGACCCGGCCTTCCTCTCCCTGGACATCAGTGACCAGAATGATATCCTGGATATATTCTCCGGGAGTGGTGTAGATCTTCACCGGACGGTGGATACCTGCATAATTGAAGAAGTCAAAATTTGGATAGTTCTGAGGCGCCAGCTTTGTCTTCCTCACACTGTCAAAATCTGGGATCTCACTTCCGAACATAGCCTGGGCAGATTCATTTCCTACAGGAAGAGTGGAAAAATCCACTTTATTGTCTACCGCCACACAGAGAAGATTATCCCCCTCCTTGACCAGATCCTGTATCTCTCTCTCAAAGGGCAGGAAACCGCCTTTATGTTCAGCGATCAGTTCTCCATTTAAATAAACTTTCGCATAGTGGGTCACTGAACCGAAATGGAGCAGGATCCGCTGAGACCGAAGCAGGGAAGGCACCTGAAAGGTCTTCTGGTAAAATACCCAGCCATAATGATCCCGGAAAGCAGTTCCCACTTTCTGGTCATTATAGGAAGCAGGCACAGCCATAGTCTCCCATTCCTCAAAAGGCCGGTTCATCCAGCTCTCTTCAAATCCTTTTCCGTTGTCCAGTCTGAAATTCCAGATACCGGACAGATCTAAAACGGTTCTTGCACTATTCATCTTCGGGTAAAGCATTTTGATTCCTCCTTTGTTTTTTCCAGGTATAGGCCAGGGAAAGCCCCAGGTATCCCAGTCCCTGGATAAGATAGATCCATAGGATCTTTCCCTTGGACCAGGCTGCGGCTCCCATAAAGCCCAGGACCAGCAGATTTATGATAAAAGCAGTCCTGAGAGTCCAGTTCTGCCAGCCCAGACTCTGAAGGCTGGATTTCCATACATTTCCATAATAATTCAGAAGCTGTATCAGCAAAGCCAAGGGCATACAGGCTGCGGCCAAAGTGATCACCTCTGTATCCGGGGAGATCAGACGGATAAACTCTTCTCTTCCCAGCACTAAGATCACATAAAATACCGCAAACCAGATACAGAGCAGGCCAAAGGTATATCTTCCTGCCTTGTCTGCCTGCTTCCTGTCGCCTTTCCCGGCCCATTCACTGACCAGGGAAGTATTGGCAGCGGTATAGCCAAACATTGGC
Source organism: Candidatus Blautia stercoripullorum (assembly GCA_019120545.1). Taxonomy (GTDB): domain Bacteria; phylum Bacillota; class Clostridia; order Lachnospirales; family Lachnospiraceae; genus Blautia; species Blautia stercoripullorum. The sequence continues at coordinate 3,786 of DWUX01000057.1, forward strand.
ATAAGGATCAGGTTTGTAAACTGAGCGATCAGATTATAGGCGGCCAGTTCTGTAACTCCCAGCCTGGCCACGATCCCGTTAAGCCCTACTACAAATAGAATATCTTCCATAGTTTCTTGTCCCAGAAAAGGAAGGGAAAACTGAAAGATCTGTTTCATCTTTTCCAGACTCAGATCTTTTCGGGAGAATCTTACATAATCCTTCCCCAGAAAGGCATAAAAGCCAAGATTCACTGCAAGAGCCGTTACCGTTCCCAGGGCAGCCCCTCTGGTTCCCATTTCCGGCAATCCCAGATGTCCGAAGATCAACACATAATCCAGAAGGATATTGAGCAGGTTCGCTCCCAGGGATACCAGAAAAATGATCCCTGTTTTCCGGAAGATCTTAAATACCGATGAGTAGATAAATAACAGCAGATTCAAAGGAATGGTCAGGCTGAATATCTGAAGATAATTTTCCGCCTCGGTGAGGGTTTCCCCATGAAGTCCAAAGCCCAGCTCCAGGACCGGACGGGAAAACAGGGCAAAACCCAGGCACAGGGCCATGCCCGCCATCAGGGACAGGAGAAGAAAATTGCCAAACAGCCGGTTCAGGCTTCCCTGGTCCCCCTCTCCTCTTCTATGGGAGCCCCGGATATTAAATACTATAGAAAAAGCTCCTAAAACTCCGATCAGGCTGTTGATACAGGAGGCTACCAGTCCCACGCCCCCATAGGCATACACAGAAATGTGTCCCACAAAGGCCTGGTCCATCATGCCCATGACCGTTCCTGTTACAGTACTTAATATCAGAGGGATAGCCGTGCTGTTGATCTCCCTGATCAGTTTTGTGTCTATATTCTGTCTCTTTGTAAGTAAATGCATTTTTATATTCCTCTTTTCCGTCTGCAACCGAAAAAGAGCTTTCCTGAAGGATCACAGATTTCCCATCAGTTTATCTTTTATAACGCAGAAAAATTCCCGGAAGAGATAATTGGGCAGGAGAAATGCATTGCTTTTGGCTCCGATCCCATAAACCTGCCAGTCTGTTTTTTTCCGGGCAATGGCCATGCTCCGGTACAGGTGAAAGCCGTTGGTGACGATTCCCACCTTCAGGCGCCGTGATATCCCTTCTGTTCCCTCTTCTCTTTCTGTTTTTTCTCTCAGAAGATTCCGGGTAAACGCAATATTCTGGCTGGTGCTGGCAGACCGGTCCTCCAGGATCAGCTGCTCCCGGTCCACTCCCTGGCGGAGCATTTCCTCATACATGCACCTGGCCTCAGAAATTCCCTCATCCGGTCCCTTTCCCCCGGAAAGCACTGCCCGGGTACCGGGATTTTCCTTCAGATATTCACAGGCGCTGTCGATCCTGTACTGAAGGGACAGACTGGGTCTGGTCCCTTTTACCTGAGCGCCCAGTACCACCAGGTAATCCAGATCCGGCTCCACGGTTAGGAACATGACGGAGACGATCACTCCCTCCACCACCAGCACAGAAACCAGCAGGAGAAGTCCGAATACCCAGCATAGAGTCTGAATCCTTTTGGGAATACTGTCTGTCAGGATCAGGATCCCCGCCATCAGCAAAATGCCTCCCAGAACTGCCCAGACCACCGGGAATTTAGAAGACCAGCCTGCGTATCTGGCAATTCCCACAAAATAGCCCAGGCAGAGAAGGCCCAGCCAAAGGAAGATGATTTCCGGCATAACTCTCCTTTCCGAAAAAAAGAGGAGCTGTCGTATTAATCAGAATCGAGAATATTTATACATTTTA
>DWUX01000058.1 GCA_019120545.1 Candidatus Blautia stercoripullorum
GCGAATTTGTCGAGCATAGCTTTGAGACCATAGGCTCAAAGCGGCACAGACTGAGCAATAAAATGTACAAATATTCTTGATTTTGATCAATGCGACAGCTTCTTTTCTTTATTCCAGTATATCCTCAGTTTTTTCTCATCCAGGGATTCCACAAATCGTTTCTTACAGATCAGGAATTCTTCCAGATCCATCATAATATGGTATACCTTGGCTTTTCCTTCAAATTCCTCCCAGCTTTTAGGAAGCCGGGCTTGTTCCATATCCTCCAGGATCTTATGAAGGTCTTCGATCTGCTCTTTTGGATCGTTCATTTCTGTTACATGTTTTTTCAGATAACAGATATAGTCTGCCACTACTTCCGCCTGATCCGGCATATTCCTTATTTTCTTGATCTCATAATGCAGATTATGGAGAATCGAATATTGTTTCCTTCTCATTTCAAAATAATCGATATAATAAGCCGGATGAAAATGCCAGGTATTATTCTGATATTCATATGCCTGCTCAATAAAAATTTTTAATTTTTCCTCCAAGCGGCCGATATCTGCCCAAATACTTCCCTCTGTGTTTTTTTCCCGCAGATAAACTGCTACTCTTTCCAGGATTTCCTGCAGCTGCTGCTCTGTATAGCGCATATTTTCTATCATTACTTTTTTATGGCTTCTATTTCCTTGAAAAAGATTTAATAGAAAAGCGAGGGATACCCCGATCAGCACCAGCAAAAACTCATTTAGAAAAAATCCTATGGAAAAATCCCGGGCAGTCAGTATATGGGTGGCGATTACTGCATTTACAGACAAGGTATTGCGAAGACCAGTCAGTTCACAGAGGATCACCATAAAAAAAAGAAGTATCCCGAATCCTATCCAATCTCCCTGAACGTACCGGAAGATCAGCCAGCATCCCGCCGCAGTTGCCAGAAAGGTAACAATTCTTAAAAGAGAAAGCTTCAGGGTTCCCCATTTTGTTGTCAAAACAGAAAGGAGGGTAATAATCCCCGCGGAAGCGGCGTTCTCCAGCCGGAGATATTCCGCAATGTAAATGGCCAGACTGGCTCCGACCGCAATTTTTACAGACAGCAGCAAAAGTTTCTCCGCCTTCAGCCTTTTTTCTCCCATTATACGCCTCCCTGGTTTCTTACCTGTCTTTCCGGTTGTTATCATTATAACCTGGGGGCCTCGATTTGTATACCTGATATATCTGTGAAATCCAGGTCAGGGATCTCGTTCTTCAGTTCAGCAGTTTATTCCCTTTTTCACAGATTTCATAGATCTCATCGTACTTTTCTTCTATGAGAGGTGTGATTTTCTCTGTCTGTCTTCTGAGGCCCCATTTATATAAAAAATAAGGAAAAATCCAGCCCAGAAATCCTGGTACGGCCAGGATGATACACAGCAGTATCATCGGCGGATCTGCCGTCACGGCAAATGTAGATCCCGCCATAAAGGCAGTCCCCAGGATTCCCACTGCTAAAGACTGTACTGCGGGACGGGAAGTCTTTTCTTTTTCCAGGTTTTCTATCTCCGCAACACAGGCTTCAAAGTTTCTTTGCAGTCTGGTAAGCTCCATCTTGTTGATGATCTTCCGGTTTCTCTTTAATTGCAGCACCGTTTTCTTTCTGTGGGGTCCTCCTGCCGCCGGATATTTCTCCGGAGCATACTGGATAACATTCTCGTCCACTTCCCATCCGAAATTTTCATATCCGTCTATGAGGAAGGAAATCTGCCCGGAATCTGCGGACACTTCTTTATACTCATAAGCGATAAAACTTTTGCCTCTTCTGTTCTCATTTTCCATTATTTATCAACCTCCTCCCCATTTCCATTCTCCATTCGTCCGGGAAGTTTTACTGTAAAAGTACTTCCTTTGCCTTCTTGGCTGACCACCTGGATATCTCCATTCATCAAAACCAGGATTCTTTTGACCAGGGCCAGTCCAAGTCCATTTCCTTCTTTGGAATGAGAGGTATCGCCCTGGTAAAACTTGTCAAAAATATGCCGGATACTTTCCTTACTCATTCCGCATCCTGTATCCGATACAGAAACTTCCACATACTCCCCGGCTGTGATCTGACGTACCGTCACTTTTCCTCCGTGTTCTGTAAATTTAATGGCATTGGAGAGAAGATTGTTCCACACCAGCTCCATCAGACTGGGATCTGCCTGTAGCACTGCTTTTTCTTCCATATCCACTTCCAGTTCCAGTTCTTTTTCATCCCACAGCTCTTCATACTGAAGGATACATTCCTCCAGCTGCCCGCAGAGATCATAACTTTCGATCTCCGGGTCGATCCGCTGGTTTTCCAGCTTGTTCAGCCTCAGGATATTGCTGATCAAAGCGGACAAGTGTCCGGCGGCCTCTTCAATATTTCTGGCATATTCTTCTTTTTCCTCTTCCCTGACATTTTTCATCTGAAGGAGCTCTGCATAGTTTTTAATAACGGCAATGGGGGTCTTCATTTCGTGAGAAACATTAGAAACAAAATCTGTCTTTAATGTCTCCACACTTCCCAGTTCTTCCACCATCTTGTTAAAATCCAGGATCATCACATCCAGATAATCCAGTCTGTCAGCGGTATGGATCGTAGGAACATAGACAGAAAAGTCCCCTCCCGCTACCTGTTGGGTAGCTTCTGCCAGTCGGTGGAGAGGTTCTTCGTAGGTATCTTTCATTTTCTTCCTTGTAAAAAGGGTCAGCCCTACTGCTACAACGCTCCAGTAAACTATGGGAAGCACGGACTGGATAATCTTGTTCCATTCCAATGCATTCATCAAAACTACCAGGCCCTGATGTAACCCCGACATCAACAGCAGAACGCCCAGATAGATTGCGAAAAGTGAGACTGGGAAAAGACTGTCTTTGATGATACGATTTCTGGATTTATCCTCTTTTTTCATTGAAGCACCGCCTTATAGCCCAATCCCCGTACAGTAACGATCTTAAATCCGTCACAGCCGGACAGTTTGTTTCTCAGCTTTGTCATATAGACATCTACAGCCCTTAAACTGGTATCGCTGTCCAGATCCCAGAATTCATCCATGAGCTGGGCTCTGGAAAAAGTCTTCTTCGGATAGGAAAGCAGCTTAAAAATTATATTGAATTCTCTGGTAGTCAGATTGATCTCCTCTCCGTCTACTTCTGCGCTCATCCCGTCTGCGTCCAGCACCAGATTACCCACTGTGATCTTCCGTTCCATCTCAATATTGGCCCGGCGCAGAAGTGCCCGCACCCGAAGGACAAGCTCGTCCAGATCCACCGGTTTTACCATATAATCATCGATCCCCAGCTGGAAGCCTTTTTTCTTGGAAGGAAGGTCGTCCCTGGCAGACATGAAAAGTATGGGGATCCTCTGGTTCACCTTCCGCACTGTCCGGGCAAATTCAAATCCGTCAATTTCCGGCATCATAATATCTGAAATGATCAGGTCATAAAGCTGATCATACATTTCATCATAAGCTTCCCGGGCGCCCCGACAGCCCTTTGCCTGAAAACCGCTGTCGTTGAGATAAGTACAGACGATCCGATTCAGCTTTTCATCATCTTCTACCACAAGGATGTGTACCATTTCCTTTCCTCCCTTTCTTCTTCTGATTGTCAGGATACCCTATTTCTGTTTCCGGAATGTTTGACTTTTGTTTCTGAATTGTTAATTTTATCGGGGCATCCTTGAAATTCCCGCTGTGTGCTTCCACAGTAATCCATGCATATATTTTACTATATTTATCACAGATTCCGCATTTTTTTTCAATTTTTCACTGTTCTGTGATACAATTATGCCTGGGAAATTTTTAACAACTTTGAAAGGTCTGATGAATATGAAAAATGTAAATGTACGCAAGCTTGCTCTGGCAGGCATCCTTGTAGCGGTAGGGATCGTATGCTCCCCCCTGTCTATTCCTGTAGGAGCTTCAAGATGTGCGCCTATCCAGCATTTTATCAACATACTGGGAGGTGTCTTTTTAGGACCCTGGTATTCTCTGGGAACGGCTTTTATCACAAGTCTTCTCCGGAATCTCATGGGCACAGGCACACTCCTTGCTTTTCCAGGCTCTATGTGCGGCGCTCTGATCTGCGGACTGCTTTACCAGTTTACCCGCAGACTTCCCCTGGCTTATCTGGGAGAATTATTCGGCACCTCTGTGATCGGAGGGATCTTAAGCTATCCGGTAGCGGTGCTTCTCATGGGAAATTCCTGCGCAGTATTTGCCTTTGTTCTTCCTTTCTTTATATCCAGCTTCGGAGGGACTATTATCGCCGCGGTGCTGGTTACCGCCCTGAAACGGACCAAAGTGCTGGAGGCATATCTGGAAAAGTAAAGGAGGCTGTCCTGAAAACATTATTCAGTGCTTTACTATAAACAAAC
>DWUX01000011.1 GCA_019120545.1 Candidatus Blautia stercoripullorum
ATATAATATAATTTTGTCAACAATATTATATTAAGAATTTCTAAAGATTCGTGGAAGAAAAATAGAAAGCCCTTAGAAAATAAAATTCCTCTGCCCATTCATAAAATAATACAGGTTTCATCCGATTTCTCACCTGTGAAATCCTGAAATCAAATACCTCATTGCTTATTAATCTAAATCATTTCTTGGATTTTGCCAGATATGGCATAGATATACATTAAAAGAGTGTTAAGAAGAAGAAGCCCTTGCGTCCAGTTTCAGCCAGATTCCTAACACCTCAGGATCTTCCTGACTTTCCACTTCGTTTTCCAGGTCTTCCGGTACCCTATCCAAATCTGATAACAGTTCCAGAATATCTTCCCTTTTTCCCTCCAAAACTCCCTCGGCCCGCTCATCCTGCGATAACAATTCCAAAAGCATAAAGCGTCCCTCCATTTCTCTGTCCCGTTTTACCTGAAAGATAAAATTATCTTTCAGTGTCAGCTCATTTAATGTCTTTTTACTCATTTTTCTTTCTCCGCTGACAGAGGAATTCTATGCTTTCATTATAGCACGGGTTCAGAAAATATCTATGAAATTACTGTAAAACAGTAAGGAAACTTTAAGTCTTAAAAAGGCAATACCGGCGTTCTCACACCGGTATTGCCTTTTTAAGATAAAAGGAATAAATATATTTTTCTTTTACTTTTTTACCAGTCATCCGCTCCAGGGCTTCCTGATAGTACAGAAGCTGGATCTTATACCTCTCTGTCAGTTCCCTGGGATCTCCTGAGGGAATACGGTCTGTTTTGTAATCTACCAGCACCAGATCCCCCTCATCCTCAAAACAGGCATCAATGATCCCCTGGACCAGGATCTTTTCCTCTGACCGATAGTCTTCTTTTACCGAGGAAGCCGGCACAGCTATGACAAAAGGCTGCTCCCGCTTAAGAAGCCCTCCTGCCGCCGCCTTCTTCATTCTCTGCCCCAGACTGCCGGCCGCAAAGTCATAGATGTCCCTGCCCCAGACGGAATTTTTCACCGCCTCTGAAATTTTTCCCTGGCGGTAAAGCTCCCGGATCTGGTCCTGCACCTCTTTCAGACTGCTTGTCTTTTCATAATCCAGTCGTTCCAGAACTGCGTGATAGGCAGTTCCTCTCTCGGCGCCCTTCAGTTCCTCCTGCTCCGGTCTCATAAACGCCGGAACATATCCTTCCTCTGAGGTCTCCTGATCCAAATCTGCTTCCTGGGAAAGAGTCTGTTCCACTGCCGGATACAGTTCCAGGCTTTCTTCCTCTTCTTCCTGAAGCCGTTTTACTTCCGACACCGTCACTTTTGCCGGGATCCTTCCCAGATCTTCATATGGATATACATAGGCCAGGCTTTCTTCCAGCTCTTTTCTGGTATCCGGATCGTAAACCTTTTCTGTATCCCAGTGAAGGTAAACTTCCTTTTCTTCCAGCTCTCTGGTCCTGGCGTTCAGCTCTCCCATTACCAGTTCCAGAGGCGAGACTTTCCTTATCCTGAAATCTCCAGGTCCTTCATAGAGAGGATTCAGCGGATAGACTCCCAGATTCACAGACTGGTACAATTCCTTCATAGACCTGTGTCTGGCCAGAGCCGACAGGATCCAGTCCAGATAGCTTTTTCCTTTCACCCGCACTCCGTAGGGAAGGCGTCTCTGGCTCCGCCGTTTCAGCATTTCCTGCTGGGAAAGCCGTTCCGGCAGTTTTGTGAGAGTGCCTGTAAGGATCAGCTTCTCTCTTGCCCTTGTAAGAGCCACATAAAGGATCCGGAGCTCTTCCCCCAGGCTTTCCAGGGTGATCTCCTGCTGGATCGCTCTCTGGAGAATAGTCCTGGTCCGGATCCGCAGCTTCTCATCTACCCAGGGAGCGCCGATCCCCAGATCCGGGTGAAGCACGATACTCTCTCTGGCATCCTGCATATTCATCTGTTTTCCCATACCTGCCACAAACACCACAGGAAATTCCAGGCCTTTACTGCCGTGGATACTCATGATCTTTACTGTATCCTCTTTTTCGGAAAGGATATTTGCCTCTCCGAAATCCACCTGATATTTTTTCAGATTTTCGATATACCGGACAAAGTTAAACAGCCCCCGGTAGCTGGTGCTCTCATAATCCCTGGCTTTTTCCAGAAGCATGAGAAGATTTGCTTTTCTCTGTTCCCCTGATGCAAAAGCCTGCTGCCAGAGGAGAAATCCTGTTTTGTCAAAGAAATCCCAGATCAGCTGATGGATAGGAGTATAAGGCACTTCCCGGCGCAGTTCCCGGTAAGTTTTCAAAAATTCCCGGACTTTCTCTCCCAGGGGCTCCCGGATTTTTTCTGTCTCCAGCAGAGCCTCATAAAGGCTGGTCCTTTCCCCTGCGTTTCCAATATTCCGGATCCGGGCCAGTTCCTCAAAGGTAAATCCCTGAGGCTGGTTTTTCAGAGCTCCGGCCAGGGGAATGTCCTGAAAAGGATTATCCAGAATCTGGAGATAATCCAGCACCGCCGCCACCTCAGGGGCAGAGAAATATCCCGTTTTTGTAGTAACGCTGGCAGGGATATTACAGGAATTCAGGATCTTTTTAAAAGTCTCTGACCATCCTGACATGGTCCTGAGTAAAATGGTAATATCCGAGTATTTTACTTTTCTCAGCTCTCCGGAATCCTTATCTGTTATCTGCCCCGCCTCCATCAGTTCCCGGATCCTCATGGCGATCATCCTGGCTTCCAGCTCCCTGGCAGTTTCCGGACTGTCCTGCTCCTGCCACAGAGGATCATCCTCTTCCAGAAGGAGGACCTCTGCTGCCGGTTCTGTTCCTTGAGGCAGCTGGGGAAACTGGCCCTTTGGATAAAGGGCTGCGTCCTCGTCATATTCCACCCCTCCCAGATCTTCTCCCATGATCTGATAGAAGAGATAATTCACACTGTCCAGCACCGTACCCCGGCTGCGGAAGTTTTTGTGAAGGTCGATCCGATAAGTTTTGCCCCCGGGAGTTGTGGGGTAGCTGCGGAATTTTTCCATAAACAGATCCGGCCGGGCCAGACGGAACCGGTAAATACTCTGCTTTACATCTCCCACCATGAAGATATTGTATTCTCCCTCTTCTACCCGGGAGACAGAGGTCAGGATCTTCTCCTGGACCAGGTTGCTGTCCTGATACTCGTCGATCATAATTTCCGCAAACTGATCTGCCAGTTCCCTGGCAGCCTGGGTCCGTTCATCCTTTTGGGGACTGTGATCTACCAGGATCTCCAGGGCATAGTGCTCCAGATCGGAAAAATCCAGGATATTTTTTTCCTGTTTTTTCTTTTTATAGGCCTCCATAAAGGCCAGGGTCAGATCCACCAGGACCCCTACGGGCCGGGCTGCCCCCTGGAGGTGCTCCACCATTTCTTCCGCTGATTCCTGAAAATACTTTCCTTTCAGATCGTTCAGAAGATCTTTTGCCTGGCTGCGCAGGTTCTTTGCCAGCTCCTGTTTCTCCTCGGTGACCTGCTCCTTCTCTGCCTTTTTACCTGGAGGAAGACGCTTAAATTCCAGATGGTCCATAGCTTCCTTCCACTGAAAAAATTTCTCCATGGAAAGCAGGTTCTCCACAGATTTTTTTTCTTCCTCCAGAAGGGGAATATAAAATCCCGGGCCGTCCCCTTCCCCGGCGATTTCCATAGCCTGGGAAAGAAGTTCCTCCGCCTCTTCCATCTGTCTTCGGAGTTCTCCTTTTATAGCTCCCATCCAGGGGGCATTTTCCAGCTCCTCCCGGCTTTTTACCTGGTAAGCTCTGCGGCACTCCTCCAGCCATTCCCGGGGATAGGGATAACTCATGGAAAACTCATAGAGCTTCAGTACCAGGTCTTCAATATTCTCATCGGATTTTCCCTGGGCAAATCCTTCTACAAAGGAAGAAAACTCTTCATAGTCTTCCCGTCCATAGGCTTCTTCCAGGATCTTTTCCGCTACGTCCCCTTTCATCAGCCGCATTTCCCCTTCATCTCCCATACGGAAAGAAGGGTCCAGGTCAATAAGATGAAAATAGTTTTTTACCACATAGGCGCAGAAGCTGTCTATGGTGGTGATCTGAGCATGGTGGACCAGGGTGCTCTGGCGCTGAAGGTGTTCGTTTTCGCTGTCTTCCTCAAGCCGCTTCTCAATGGCTCTGGCAATCCGCTCTTTCATCTCTCCCGCCGCAGCTCTGGTAAAAGTCACCACCAGCAGCCGGTCAATATCCACCGGCCGGTTTTTATCCATGATCCGCTCCAGGATCCTCTCTACCAGCACCGCAGTTTTTCCGCTTCCTGCCGCGGCGCTTACCAGAATGTTGCAGTCCCTGGTATCTATGACCTTCTGCTGTTCTTTGGTCCATGAAACTGCCATCTTTATTCCTCCTCCCCAGTGGATACTTTTTTCAAAGCTGCCTTCATCTTTTCCCAGATTTCCTCCGGCTTACAGGTTCCCAGTCTCCGGAAGGAATATCCGGGGATCTTCTCGTCAAAACCGCAGACATTCCGGTAAGGACAGTAATCGCAGGCACTTTCTTTCTGATAGGCGAAAGGATTTACCTCTACATTTCCACCAAGGATCTCCTGTCCGATCTCCCTGGCCTTATAGTTTACATAATTCATGATCGTTGAAAACTGTTCCTGATCCGCCACCTTGGAATTTCCCGCAAGAGTTCCCTTAGCCGTATACTTTACCGGAACTGCCAGGGATTCTACACTTTTTCTAAGAGCCAGATCCTTGTCAAGCCGCTCCAGGATCTCCGGTTCTCCTCCTGCCAGACCGTCCATTTTCAGTTTTTTCAGGATCTCCCGGTCCGCATGTTCCGGATCTTTCACATCTTCCCGGTTCAGCATCGGATCTTTGATATTATAGTAAAAGATCCCTGCAGGAACGATTTTCTCTTTTGGAAAACGCCGCTGTTCCAGTTCCACTGCCGCATTTAGATACAGGGCCAGCTGAAGCTGAAGGCCATAGTACATCTTTACCGGATCCAGCTGGGTATTTCCTGATTTGTAATCAATGACCTTCACATAGACTTTCCCATCTTCCCGGCACAGATCGATCCGATCGATCCTTCCTGTAAGGTGGAGGATTTCTTCCGGAGAAATCCGCAGATCCAGACTTGAAATATTGTCCCAGGGACCAAAAGCCCACTCCGTAAGAGCCGGCAGGAACCGTCCCTGACGAAGCTGGAACTGAAGGGCCCACACTGTTCTCTTTACCATTCTTTTCGCCCGCTTTACCGTATAGGCATTTCTGGCAGAGGAAAGGAGCACTGACTCTCCTGCCTGAGCCACCACCTGGTCCACACAGGCTTCTGCCAGCCGGTCTCTCTCTCCGTCTTCAAGCTGGGTCCAGAGGAGTCCCTGTTCCCGAAGCTTTCTGGCAAAAAGATCCAGACTGCTGTGAAGCAGGGTTCCCAGATCCGCCATGGTAAACTGATACCGGACCCTGTCCCTAAGAACCAGGCCGTAGGTGAGAAAATGGGAACAGGCGCACCGGGCAAACTGCTCCAGCCGGGTAGCGCTGTTCTCCAGTTCTGTACCGTAAAGAACCTGTGCCGCCGCTTTTCCAATGGCGTCCTGCGGATTGACATAATATGCAGTCTCTACCAGCCGATCCGCCCAGGGCTTCCACTCTTTTTCTTTCAGAAGCCAGGTATACAACTCCTGGAAAACCTTGGTTTTCTCCTGTCTGCCTCCCAGTTCCCGGGCCACTTGCTCCACAGCCCCCTGGGGACTTTCTGTATATAGAGGAACTTCTTCCAGCTCTCTGGCCTTAGGAAAAAGCTTTTCCACCTGGTTGACCAGATAGGAGGGGGAGAGCATATCTCCGCTGCCATTTAGGCAGCTGTAGGTAAGATAAACTTCCCGGCTGGGTTTTGTAAGGTTCAGATAGAGATAAAATTTCTGGGTATAAAGCTCTTCTCTTGCCGTAGGCGCCAGGGCCAGGCCCATTTTTTCCAAAGGTCCTTCCAGCTCTTCCCGGTTCAGATCGGAAAGGATCTTGCTTCCGTTCTTTTCTTTTGGAATCTTTCCTTCATTGACGCCCGCAAAAAAAAGAACCTTAATGTCTTTCAGCCTGGTCCTTTCCATATCTCCCACCAGGACCTGGTCTGCGGCAGGAGGGATCACGCCGACCTTTGCCTCGGAAAGTCCTGCTTCCAGGATCTCCTTAAAGGCTCCCGGCCTGACCCGCTCCTCCCCCAGAACCTCCACCAGCTTGTCCAGAAGGTCCATAACGATCCGGTAGATCTGGCTGTATTCTTTTGCCAAAGCCATATCTCCTCCGGCAGCGAATCCTTCCTCATATGTCTTCAGTTTCTTTTCAATATGATTTTCACATATAAATCTATACAGAGCCTGACAGCAAGTTTTAACAGTACCCTGAGGATCCTTCAGACTTTCCCCGAAAGGCCGCCACATGTCCACAAGTTTCTGTCTTACCGGGTTTAATTTTACACATTCTTCCGGATCTTCTCCACGATAAGACCGGACCCATTCCTGATCCCACCGGGCAAAGCCCCGGATTCCCATGGCGATCACATAATTTTCCAGCCTGTCCATCTCTTCTTCTGTGATATCTGTCAGTCCGCAGCGGAGAAACCGGAATACACTTTCATAACTAAAGCCCTCCACTACCATATCTACAGCGCTGCGGATATATTCCACAAAGGGATTCATAAAAAGAGAATGTTTCTCATCTATAAAACAGGGAATCTGGTACTTTTCAAAAGCCCTTCTGGCAGCCGGGGCATAGACTTCCATATCTCCGGTGACCAGAGCAAAGTCCCCGAAACGGTAACCTTGTTTCCGTACCATATGCCGGATCCGGCAGGCAGTCTCCTCCATTTCCTCTTGAGGATTCAGAGCCTCACGGATAAAAACCGCCTTTTCTCCGCCTCCATAAGGTTTTCCATTCTTCCGGAAAATATTTCTCTCCAGATGATCCAGAGCCCCTTTCTCCTGAAATCTTCCCTGATATTTCTCTCCCTTTCCCGGGATCCATGTCTCGCTCCAGAATGTTTTCGTCTCCTCCGCCAGTTTACATAATTTATGCACTGTCTGTCGGGTGAGATAAAAAAGCCCATAGGGACTGCCCAGACGGTAAGGATCTTCCCCTCTTCCCACAGTCAGAGGGATATATACCTGCCGGCAGATCTTCAGAAGTTCTTCCAGCACCTGGATCTGAATAGGAGTAAAACCAGTGTAGCCGTCCAGTACCACCGTGCTGTCCCTTAATTTTTCCGACTGCTCCGCCCTTTGGGCCAGAACGTCCAGAATCTCCTCCTGGGTAATAAATTTTCCCTCCAGGTAATCAAAAAAGCCTTTATACAATGTCTGAATATCTTTCAGCTTGTAAAAAAGCTCTGGTTTTTCCTTTATATCCTCCAAAAGTCTGTCCAGATCCTCTGCCCCGATCTCGTACTGGCGAAGCTCTGAGACCATGGATTTTAACTGGGACACATAGCCCTGTTTATTCATTTTTGATCCAAGGAGCTTCAGCTCACCCTTTTTCTCCTGCGCTACTTTACGCAGGACCATACTTTTTCCCGTCTCTTCCAGAAGCTCCTGAGAAAGAGCCCCTGTCTCCTCCAGTACCCGGAAAGCCAGACGTTCAAAGCTGAGAACGTCGATGTTCATAATCCCTTTCCTGGGATGGAGCATCACCAGCTCCTTCTGGGTCTGCATGGTAAACTGCTCCGGCACCAGCACCAGATACTGCCTGTCCGGATTCTCCATAGACTCCTGAATGATCTTATTGTAAATATAATAAGATTTCCCCGAACCGGAAGGTCCGAAAATAAACTGTAATGCCATTTTCCTCTTTCCTTCTAAAAAAACTTTTCGATCACTTCTGCTATCCCGTCATGATCGTTGTCATTTACTGTAATGTAATCTGCTACGTCCTTTACTTTCTCCTGAGCGTTTGCCATAGCCACTCCCAGCCCTGCAAACTGGATCATGGACACGTCATTAAACCCGTCTCCGCAGCAGACCATCTCCTCTCTGGAAATTCCCAGAATATCCAGGAGATGGCGGAGAGAATATGCCTTGTCCACATTTTTCGGGGTAATCTCTAAGAAATAAGGCTCTGAACGGAATACCTGAGCCTCATGCTGATACTTCCTGGCCATCACAGGTTCCAGGGCTTCCAGATCCTGTCCATCTCCCGTCAGCAGGCATTTATTTACAGGGAAATCCACAAAGGAGCCAAAATCCTTCCGGTATTCAATGGGCATCTGATTGATCCGGGACTCAATGGCCATATATTGATCCGGTTCTGTTCCGGAATAGATCACATCTTCCCGGTAGGTAATGATCCCGATATGGTTTTCCAGCGCATCTCTCCACAGCCTGGCCGGAAGGCTTAAAGGCAGGGTCCGTTCAAACACACATTCCTTTGTCTTGAAATTCAGGATCCGTGCCCCGTTAAAAGGCAGGATGTAGCTTCCATAGGTCTGAAAATCCAGAGCCTTGGCCACATAAGAAATGCCCTGGGGAGGCCGCCCGGAAGCGATAGCCACAGGAACCCCCTTCTCCTGAAGGCGGATCACCGCCTCCCTTGTCTTCTCACTTACCTGTTTCTGTGAATTG
>DWUX01000059.1 GCA_019120545.1 Candidatus Blautia stercoripullorum
TCAGGACCGGCCCTGCTATGTTTATCTCCATATCCATACGGACAGCTTTATAAGGGAAGAACAGATCAAAGAACTGAAAAAATACAAAGAAGATATCCTGGAGGTGGTTCCCCTTTTTCCTTCTCAGGACAGGGAAGAAGAGAAGGAAAGCTTTCTGGAAAAGAGTTTTCAGGAACTTTTTACCGAGTATTATACAGAGAGAAAAGGTTTAGAGCCGGAGGCAGAGCTTTTGGAAACTCTGGCAGATATTTTAGAAAAGGAGAGGGAATATGAGACCGATCTGGATAAAGATTAAAGGGCTGAACAGTTTCCTGGAGCCTCAGGAGATCAACTTTCAGGAACTGACTGAGGAAGGGCTTTTTGGGATTTTCGGACCTACAGGAAGCGGAAAAAGCAGTATCCTGGACGGGATCACCCTGGCCCTGTACGGAAGTACTGCCAGAAACAGCGGAAATTTTATCCATGTGAGTACAGACAAGGCTCTGGTGGACTATATTTTTTCTGTGAAGACTAAGGAAATCCATACCTACCGGGTGACCAGAGGCTTTAAGCGCTCTAAAGAAGGCAGTATCCGCAGCGACGGCGCCCGTTTTCTGGAGATCCAGGGGGAGCAGGAAGAAGTGCTGGCTGATAGGGTAGGATCTGTAAATGAAAGGTGCCAGGAAGTTATTGGACTTTCAAAAGAGGATTTTTTCCGGACCGTGGTCCTTCCCCAGGGAAAATTTTCTGAGTTTCTCAAACTGGACGGAATGGAAAGAAATAAAATGCTGGAGCGGCTGTTTCATCTGGAAAAATATGGAGAAGAACTGGTCAGGATCATTCGAGGCAAAGCTCAGCAGTGGCAGGGAATGGAAAAAGAACAGCAGGGGGCTTTGTCCAGATATGAAGAGGTTACCCGTGAAAAGGCAGAGGAGCTTAAAGAGGAAGAAAAAGCCTGTGAGGAACAGTTCAAAAAGGAAGCTTTAGAACTTCAGGAGACCAGGAGAAAACTGGAAGAAGAAAAAGTCCGGCTGGAAGCCCAGAAAGAATGTGACAGTCTGGAAAAAGAAGCCCGGCAGCTAAAAGAGCAGCAGGGAGAGATGATCCTGGCAGAAGATCGGATCGGGCAGGCCCAGAAAGCAGAGAGACTTTGGAAAGATCTTCAGGAGTTTCTTCAGGGAAAACAGATCCTGACAGAGCGGAAAGAAAAACTGAAGCAGCTTTTGGGGGAACAGAAAAAACTGGAGCAGGAAAAAGCGGTTCTCAAAGAGAAAGTGGAGAAGGCCAGGGAGAAAAAAGAGAAAGTGCTTCCGGACCTGGAGATACAGAGGCTCCGCCTGGAAGAGGGGATCGCTCTTCTGGCAGGGATGAAAACTCTGGAGGAAGAGGCCCGGAAGAAGAAAAAAGATCTGGAAGACCGGAACCGTCAGCTTCAGGAGGATCAGGCCAAACTGGAAAAGCTGGAGAAAGATCTGAAATTGTACGAAGAGAAAAGAGAAGAGGCTGCTCTTGCCCTGAGCAAAGTGAAGGTAACCGCCAGGGAACAGGATGCTGTCCAGGAGGGATACCGGCTTTGGCTGGAGCTGGGCAGAAGAAAAGAAGAAAAAGAGAAAAAAGAAAAGGAGCTGGAACAGCTCCGTGGCCAACAGGAAACAGAAAATAAAGAAGAGCAGAAACTGCAGGGAGAAAAAGAGCAGGAAGCAACCCGGCTTTTGGAGGTCCAGAAAAAGAGAAAAGAGGATGAGGATGCTCTGACAAAGCTGGCTCATCTGGAAAGCCTGAAAGAACGGCTTTCCCGTGTGGAAGAAGAACAGGCCAGGAAAAAGATACTGGAAGATAAGAGAAAGAAACTGGAGGAACAGGAAAAGGGACTTGTCCGGGAACTTTCCAGGGCGGAGCAGGAAAAAAATCTGGCCCGGGAAGAAAGAAATCAGGCGGAGGAAGCTTACCGGAAAAATCTGGCCCATATCCTGGCCAGAGATCTGAAGGAGGGGCAGCCCTGTCCGGTCTGCGGCAGCATACACCATGAGAGTCCTGTCAGCCCTGCTATGGACCAGGATGATCCAGAGGAAAGAAGAACCCGGGCTGAGAAAGCTTTTCAACAGATCGCCGGAAATATAACCAGGCTGACTACCCTTCTGGAGAATAACCGGCAGCAGGAGAGAGCCCGAAAAGAGGAAGAAAGCCGGCTGAATCAGGAGTTTCTCGGGATGGATCTGGAAAAGGAGAAAATAAACCTTTCTGCCAGAGAGCAGGAACGGAAGATACTGGCAGAAAGGGCAGAAAGAGAAAAGAAAGCAGAACAGGAACTTCAGGACAGGATCCTTAGCCTGGAAAAATCTGCCGCAGGAAAAAAAGCCAGAAAAGAAAGTCTTGGGGTGGAAGCTGACAGAAAGCAAAAGGAGCTGGACAGGCTGGCGGAGGAAATCCGGGAGCTGGAGAAAGGCTTTGAAAGTCTGCCTGAGAATATTTCAAAAGGGGATTTTCCGGAAATTTATCAGGAACTTCAGGAGAAAAATCAGCACAGAGAACAATATCAGGAATATCTTGAGAAAATAGATACCGGCATTGAGGCCAGAAGAAAAAGCCGGGAAAATGGAACCCGGATCATCCAGGAAGAACGGACCGAAAAGGCCAGGGTGGAAGCAGAGCTTCAGGGAATAGAAAAAGAACTTCTGGAAAAACGGCAACAGATCCGGGAAAAAGCAGGAGATACAGAAGGCCTGGAAGAAAAGAGGAAAGGCATTCTGAGCGAAAGGCAGACACTGGAAACTTATATTGGAGAAATGGAAGAACAATGGAAGACTTTCCAGGAGAGGGAAAACCTCATTGGACAGGAGAAGGCCTCTGGAGAGGCATTGGTAACAGAGAGTGAAAAAGAACTCCAAAAGAGGGAAGCTTCTTTAAGCCGGCATATGACAGAGGAAAAAGTAGAAAATATTTCCTGGATACAGGCTCATCGAATGGAAAAAGAGGAACTGGAAATCCTGGAAGAAAAACTACAGGCATTTCAGAGGGATTCCCTTTCTGTTAAATCCCGGATGGACGCTGCCAAAGCCCGTTTAAAAGGGGAAAGGATATCTGAGGAACAGATAGAGGAAAGAAGAAAGGTCATGCAGGATCTGGAAAATCGTCAGGGAGAGACGAACCGGATACTGGGAGGGCTACGGAAGGAACGGGAACAGACAGAAAAGGCCTGGAAGGAAAAAGAGATCCTGGAAGAAAAAATGGGACAGATCCGTCATAAACTGGAGCTTTTACAGGAACTGGAGGGACTTTTCAGGGGGAAAAAATTTGTGGAATATGTGGCCCGGTATTATATGGAATATGTATCCAGGGAAGCTGATGAAAAGCTGAAAGAAATGACCGGCAACAGCCTTGGCCTGGAGACAGACCAGAACGGCCTGTTTATTATCCGGGATTATAAAAACGGCGGCGCCACACGTCCGGCTTCTACTCTTTCAGGCGGGGAGACCTTTATGGCCTCCCTGGCTCTGGCCCTGGCGCTTTCCTCTCAGATCCAGATGAAGGGAGCAGCCCCTATGGAACTGTTTTTCCTGGATGAAGGCTTTGGAACTTTGGATGAAAATTATCTGGAGATCGTTATGGATGCTCTGGAGAAGATCCGGGATCGAAAGCGGAGCGTAGGAGTGATCAGCCATGTGGAGGAGATCAAAGCCCGGATCCCGGTAAGACTGATTGTAGAGCCCTCAAAAGCAGGAGAGGGCGGAAGCAAAATACATATAGAAAGGGAGTAGATTTTATGAGAGAAATGCGGCTTGCAAAAAGAGAAATACAGGAGAAAAATCGACTTACAGAAATCTTGGATCAGGCAAAAGTGCTGCGGATCGGCACCGTAGATCAGGAAGGAATCTATATTGTCCCGGTAAATTTCGGATATGAATGGAAAGAAGGAGAACCTCTGAGATTTTATATCCATTCTGCAAGGGAGGGAAGAAAAGTCCAGGCCTTTGCTGCCAGTGAGGACGCTGGATTTGAGCTGGATCTGGAGCAGGGGGTGATCCGGGGAACCTATACCTGCAGCTATTCCTATGCATATCAGAGTATCACAGGTACAGGAAAGATCCGGCTTCTGGAAGATATGGAAGAGAAAAAGCAGGGCCTTGCCAGAATCATGGAACATATGGCTCCAGAGGCTGAACTTTGTTTTTCCCCGGAAATGCTCCAGGCGGTAAATGTATATTGTCTGGAGGCAGTTTCCTTTAAAGGAAAAGAACGGAAGCCTAAGGCAGCCGGAGAGGAGGGAAATACAGATGGTCAGTCATGAGCAGATCGAAGAATATATCTGTCAGTATCCGGTATATCAGTACGCATTTTTCTCACCGGAGGATATTGAATTTTCCCATCGTGTAAGGTGGATATGCCAGCATGAATGTGAGAGATATAATACCACCTGGGCCTGTCCTCCGGCGGTGGGGACTGTGGAGGAATGCCGGGAAAAATGTCTGTCTTACAGGGAGTGTTTTCTTTTTTCTACCATTGCCTCGGTATCGGACGTGGTAAATATGAAAGAGACCCTGTCTACCCGTAAGGAGCATGAGGAGATCACTGCTTCCATTGAAAAGTTTATCCGGAGCCAGGGAACCGACTGTATGGCTCTCTCCACAGAGTCCTGTGATATCTGTGAACACTGCGCCTATCCGGAGGCTCCCTGCCGGTTTCCAGAAAAAATGCACCCCTGTCTGGAGAGCCACGGGATCATTGTCAGCGAACTGGCAGAAAAATTTTCCATGGATTTTACCTTAAGTCCTACAGAGATTCTTTGGTTCAGTCTGATCTTTCTGAAGTAATTTTTCCATAGGATCTGTCATATGCTTTGATAAGGACCATAAACGGGAGACAGACAGAGTGAGAAAAAAACTGGGAGATCTTACAGGCAGGATCGGGGATTCTCTGGATATCCCCAAAGATCTGTCCTATCGGGAATCTGTGCTGACCCTTACCGGTTCCAGAGAGGTATTTATCGAGAATTATAAATGTATCCGGAGGTATCAGGATACCTGTATCCTGCTTCTTTCTAAAGAAAATAAGATCCAGATCGAAGGAACAAAACTGATGATCGTGTATTATACAGATGTAGAAATGAAGATCACAGGAAATATCGGCAGGATCATATTTTTATAAAGGAGGCAGGAATTTGAAAAAATGGGAATTTTACCGGAAAGGGTATGTCCGCCTCCGGTTTTGGGGAGAAAATCCGGAACGTTTTCTGAATCTCTGCGCCTATCACAGAATACCGGTGTGGAATCTGCTCAGTATAGACAAATCCTATGAAATGAATACCACAGTGGAAGGCTTCCGGCGTCTGAAAGGGATATGCCGGAAGTCCCGGGTAAAAATAAAGATCATCGGAAAATATGGACTGCCCTTCTTTTTTTACAGAAATAAAAAGAGAAAGGCTTTTTTTCTGGGCTTTTTTCTGGGAATTAGTCTTCTTTTTCTTCTTTCCAGACATATCTGGAATATCCATGTAGAG
The DNA here is from genome assembly GCA_019120545.1 of Candidatus Blautia stercoripullorum. GTDB lineage: Bacteria > Bacillota > Clostridia > Lachnospirales > Lachnospiraceae > Blautia > Blautia stercoripullorum. The sequence goes on from DWUX01000059.1 coordinate 5,477, forward strand.
GGGAATGTCTATAACAGCACCCAGGTCATTCTGAACTATCTGGAAGAGCTGGATGTCCGCCACGGAGTTTTGAAAAAGGATCTTGACTGTTCTTATATAGCCGCCAGAATGAGAGAGCGTTTTCCAGATATTACCTGGGTATCTGCAAAGATTTCCGGAAGCAGGCTAATCCTGGAAATAAAAGAAAACGGAGCGCCTGAGAAAACAGAAGAAGCAGAAAAGATCCCCTTCGATATGACAGCACAGACAGATGGAGTGATTGTTTCCATGGTGACCAGACAGGGAACTCCTCTGAAAAAACAGGGAGATGTGTGTGCAGCGGGAGAAGTTCTTATCAGCGGTCGGCTGGATATTAAAAATGACAGTGGCGAGATCATAGGATATGAATATACTCAGGCAGACGGTGATATTTATATTCAACATGATCTGGAGTATTACCAAGACTTCTCTATGAATTATGAAAAACCAGTGTATACCGGAGAAAAAAGAAAAGGATTTCTTCTAAGACTTGGAAATTATTATGTACGCTTGAAAAGGAAAAGTGGATGGGAAAATTATGACACTGTCACAAAACTGAAACAGATTAAGCTGACCGAAAATTTTCGTCTGCCTGTCTATTACGGAAGTATCGTGGATTATGCCTATGAGAAACAGGAATTCACCTATTCTGAGAAAGAAGCAAAAGAAAAAGCTGCAGAAAATCTAAACCGCCTTTTGGAAAGTTTAAAGGAAAAGGGGGTTCAAATCTCAGGGAATCATGTTAAAATAAGAATACAGGACAAAATCTGTACTGCCAGTGGCACTCTGACAGTTATTGAAAAAAATGAGCAGAAAATTCTGACCGAAATTTTGGAACAGCCAGCAGAAAGGAACGCACAGGAGCATGAGTAATATTTGTGAAGAAAGAATGGAACTGCCTGCAGAACATGAACGAAATGTTTTCGGGCAGTTTGACGAATATGTAAAAAAGATGGAACGTACCTTGGGAGTGACTGTAATCTCCCGGAACGGGCAGCTGAAAATCCTTGGACCTCAGCAGGCCTGTCAGCAGGCAGTAAAAATCTTTACCCAGCTTTTAGAACTGTCTAAAAGAGGCAACACTATTACAGAGCAGAATATAAATTATGCTTTGTCTTTAGCTGCTGAGGAACGGACCTCTGCCATTACAGAAATTGATAAAGACTATATCTGCCATACTTTAAACGGAAGGCCCATAAAGCCAAAGACACTTGGACAGAAAGCTTATGTAGACGAGATAAGAAAGAAAATGATCGTATTTGGGTTAGGACCTGCGGGAACAGGCAAAACTTATCTGGCTATGGCCATGGCTATTACTGCTTTCAAAAATGACGAGGTAGGAAGGATCATTCTTACACGACCGGCTATTGAAGCCGGAGAAAAGCTGGGATTTCTTCCCGGAGATCTTCAAAGCAAAGTAGACCCTTATCTTAGACCGCTCTATGACGCTCTTTATGAGATCATGGGCGCAGACAGCTTTTCAAAAAATATGGAGAAGGGACTTATAGAAGTAGCGCCTCTGGCTTATATGAGAGGCCGTACTCTGGATAATGCTTTTATTATCCTGGATGAGGCTCAGAATACTACTCCGGCTCAGATGAAAATGTTTCTTACCAGAATCGGTTTTGGATCAAAAGTAGTGATCACCGGAGACCAGTCTCAAAAAGATCTGCCAAGAGATGCAAAATCGGGTCTGGATGTAGCGATCCAGGTGCTGAAAAAAGTAGAAGATATTGCTTTCTGCCAGTTGACCAGCAAGGATGTGGTGAGACATCCTCTGGTGCAGAAGATTGTACAGGCCTATGACGAATATGAGAAAAAACAGAAGCCGGAGAAGAAAGAAAAATATGTGAGAAAAGACAGAAGGAGATAACGAATGACGCTGAATCTGGATATGGACACAGACTATCAGAAAGTTTTTGACTTTGATCTGGAGGAAACTGCTAAAAAAGTCATAGAGGGGTCTTTAGATCATGAAAACTGTCCCTATGAGGCAGAAGTAAACCTGGTGCTTACAGATAATGAGGAAATTCGCAGGACCAACCGGGAATTTCGGGATATTGACCGGGAAACCGATGTACTCTCTTTTCCTATGCTGGAGTATGATCAGCCCGGAGATTTTTCCTACGCGGAGGAGGACGAGTCTTGTTTTAACCCGGATACAGGAGAACTGATCCTGGGGGATATTATGATCTCTGTTCCAAAACTGAAAGAGCAGGCGGAGACATACGGACATTCTGATTTAAGAGAATATGCCTTTCTTATTACCCACAGTCTTCTGCATCTTATGGGATATGACCATATGGAGTCGGAAGAAGCAAAGGTTATGGAAGAAAAGCAGAAAGAAATTCTGGAAAAACTTGGGATCAGCAGATAAAGATACCCTGCAAAATTGTATAAAGAAGAAAAATCAGTCGATACTATAATCAAATAGATTTCAGGAATCAGACAAGGAGGATTCTGTATATGAGAAAAGTGATTTATGGTATCGGCTTATTTCTTGCCGTTCTTTTTCTTGGCGCAGGCTTTTTTTTAAGTTATCAGGTAGCGGATCTGAGAGAAAAGATGGATCTGCTTCAGGAGAACAGCGGACAGGCTTTGCAGCAGGTTTCTATGCTGGATTCATCTAAGGATCAGGAATTGGTTTTTGAATCCTACCAGGAAGGAAATCTTTTAAGAAATCGTTATCGGATCACTGCCTATGGACCGGAACAGATTATTCTGCGCCAGGAAGAGGAGAGTACAAAAGCAGATCAGGAATTCCTGCTGAAAGTGGAAGATGGATGTATCACAGTATATGAAAAAGAAACAGGAGAGGTTTTTGAACATACGAATATTCCTTTGGAAAGTCTCCCTCAGGAGCTTCAGGCGGAGGTGCTTTTAGGAAAAACATTGGAAGGGAATGAGGAACTTTACAGTTTTTTGGAAAATTACTCAAGCTGAGGGTATAGACGAACCGATAAAAATAGTGTATGATTTACCCAGTCGGTTCAGCCATATACAGGAAGAACAATTATGAAGAATTACATTTCATGAGGTACGGACAGATGAATATTCGGGAAAAACTGAAAGATAAAAAAAGAGTTGTGATCAAAATAGGATCTTCTTCTCTGACCCATAAAGAGACAGGCCGTCTGGATCTGATCAAGATGGAGATCCTGGTCCGGGAACTGGCAGATCTTCACAACCAGGGAAAGGATGTGATCGTAGTATCTTCCGGGGCCATTGCGGTGGGCAGAGCTGTGATGGGGATCCATGAGAGGCCCTCGGCCCTGGCTCAGAAGCAGGCCTGCGCAGCTATTGGCCAGGCCAGGCTGATGATGATCTATCAGAAACTTTTTGCAGAGTATAATCAGACGGCGGCTCAGGTCTTGCTGACCAAATATACTATGATCAATGACCGCAGCCGGAATAATGCCAGAAATACTTTCCAAAGCCTTCTCCATATGGGGGCGATCCCCATTGTAAATGAAAACGATACAGTATCCACTGACGAAATCGAATTTATCAATACTTTTGGAGACAATGACACCCTCTCTGCTTTAGTAGCGGCCCTGGTAGATGCGGATATGCTGATCCTCCTGTCGGACATTGACGGTCTTTTTACAGACGATCCTCATTTGAACCCTAAGGCCGAATTTATTGATGTGGTAGAGAAGATCGATGACCGGTTTATGGAGATGGGAAAGGCAAGCTCCGGAAGCAGTGTAGGAACCGGGGGCATGGCTACCAAACTATCCGCTGCCAGGATCGCTACCTGTGCAGGAGCGGATATGGTCATTGCCAACGGAGGAGATTTCCATGTGATCCACAAGATCATGGAAGGAAGAAATTACGGAACCTTATTCCTGGCAGACAGAAAGGATCGGGAAGCTCTTCATAAGATGTTTGAGAATTTGTAGAAAAGGAGTACATAGAGATATGGATCAGAAATCCATTAACAGGATCAACGAACTTGCCAGAAAGGCAAAAACCGTGGGCCTTACCCCGGAAGAAAAAGAAGAACAGAAAAAGCTCAGAACAGAATATATTGCGGTGATCCGCATGAACCTTCGGGCTCAGCTGGATAATATCGATATCCAGGAAGAGGACGGCAGTATCACAAATTTAGGAGATAAATATGGCCTCAAAAAAGGAAATTAGAAAATACGTTTTTGCAAAACGGAAAGAAATTACGCAGGAAGAGGCGGACAGGCTCAGTCTTTCCATTTATGAAAAGGTGATCGGCCTTCCGGAATTTCGGGAAGCTTCCTGTATATATGCTTATGTGGATTATAACAAAGAAGCTTCCACCAGGGAAATCATTAAAAAAGCCTGGGCGGAGGGAAAGCGGGTGGCTGTGCCCAAGGTGACAGGTCCCCACGAAATGAAATATTATTATCTGGAAGACTTTTCTCAGTTAAAGCCGGGATATTTTCAGATCCCGGAGCCGGAGGACTGTCCCGAGGCAGCAGAGGAAGACGCCTTTCTCATCGTCCCGGGGGTAGCCTTTGATGAAAACCGTCACCGGGCAGGATATGGACAGGGATTTTATGATCGGTATCTTGCGGGACACAGAAAACACAAGACGGCAGCCATTGCCTTTGAGTTCCAGATCGTGGAGGAAGTGCCTGCGGAACCTACTGATATCTTCCCAGAAAAGGTGATAACAGAAGAACGGATCATTTTATAGGACATAACTGTCATCTGATATGTAAAAAGAAAGAGCTGTTCTGATAATCATATCTCAGGAGTATTTAGATATTCTCGATCTTGATTATCGGATCAGCTCTTTTTGTGCTTTTTGACGAAAACAGTCAGGAAATTTTGCATATACTTCTGACGACATACCGGAAAAAAAGTGTTATACTTACCTGGTGCGCTACTTTGGCGAATTAAAGCGTTGCGATGTATAGCGTAGAAAGGTAATGTAAAAAAGCCTTGGAAAATATATGAACGGAGGAAGACCATTTATGAAAATCATTGTATGTATGAAACAGGTTCCGGCGACCACCCAGGTAGAGATTGATCCGGAAACCGGTTCCATGAAACGGTCCGGCTCTTCCACCAGGACCAATCCCTATGATCTTTTTGCCCTGGAAACAGCCCTGCGTATCCGGGAAAAAACAGGAGGCACCGTAACAGCCCTGACTATGGGGCCGGATCAGGCGGTGTCTATGATGAAAGACGCTTATGCTATGGGCGCGGATGAAGCGGTGATCCTGTCTGACAGAAAATTTGCCGGTTCTGATGTACTTGCTACTTCTTTTACCTTATCTCAGGGAATACGGGCTCTTGGAGGGGCAGATCTGATCATATGCGGAAAACAGACCACAGACGGGGATACCTCCCAGGTAGGTCCTGCTCTGGCAGAACATTTACATATTCCTCACTGCGCCTGGGTAAGCGGACTGGTCTGCGTGGACAGCGAAAAGATCCAGGTAAAACAGGAACTGGGAGAGGTGACACAGGTATCGGAGATGAAATATCCCTGTCTGATCACTGTTGACAAAGATATTTTTGTCCCCCGCCTGCCATCCTACCGGAAGAAAAAAGCTACACAGAACCGGGAAGTGAAAATGCTCCATTTATCAGACCTGCCCGATCAGAATCTTACCAGGTACGGATCTATCGGATCTCCTACAGCAGTGGACCGGATGTTTGCCCCTGAAAGCATGGCCCGTCAGATCCATCTGGAGGGAACGGTTTCTCAGAAGGCAGAGCGTCTGTTCGCCCTGCTGACGGAGCAGAAGATTATTTAATTCAGGAGGAAGACCTATGGATTTACTGAAATTTGACGCGGAGCTGTGTACGCTCTGTAATAAATGTATACAGAAATGTCCTTTCGGCGCCCTGAACATGGGAGAAAAAGGAATCGAAGTAAATGAAAAATGCCGGATGTGCGGCGTCTGTGTAAAAGTATGTCCTCAAAGGGCCATACGCTTTGAGCAGAAAGCCAGGTCTCAGGATAAGAAAGAGTGGAAGGGCTTTCTCATTTTTGCCGAGCAGGAAAGGGGAAAGATCCATCCTGTAGTCTTTGAGCTGATCGGAGAAGCCAGAAAGATGGCAAAAAAAGTGGGATTTGACGTGGATTGTCTGATCATAGGAGGAAAAGGGACCAGGGAAAATGCCCGCATTCTCCTGGAATATGGGGTTCAGCATGTATTTGTTTTTGAAGATCCCTGTTTTGAAGGATTCCGGGCAGATATCTATACAGATGCGGCGGCAGAATGTATTTCCCGGCAGAAACCTGCGTCGGTACTGATCGGGGCTACCGCTCTGGGCCGCAGCCTGGCTCCACGTCTTGCCACCAGATTCCATACAGGACTTACTGCGGACTGCACATCCCTGGATATCCGGGAGAATACAGATATGGTACAGATCCGTCCGGCCTTTGGCGGCAATATCATGGCTCAGATCCTGATCACAGATTCCCGCCCTCAGTTTGCCACTGTCCGCTACCGTGTCATGGACCGGGCGAAAAAAGTGGAGGCTTGCGCAGGTGTTATTGAAGATATGGAGATTAGCGATGGAATGCGGCAGTCCGGGATCCGGATCCTGTCTTCCCAGGTTATCGAACACCAGAAATCCATTGAGGAGGAAGACATCCTGGTGGTAGCCGGCCGGGGAGTAAAGTCGGAAAGAGATGTGGAAATGTGCCGGAAGCTGGCCGAGGCTCTGGGAGGACAGCTTGCCTTTACCAGACCTATGGTGGAAGAGGGATATGGGGACCAGAAGCACCAGATCGGACTTTCCGGCCGTACGGTACGTCCCAAGCTGATCATTACCCTGGGTGTTTCCGGAGCGATCCAGTTTACCGCCTGTATGAATCAGGCAGAATGCATTGTAGCTGTTAATACAGATCCGGAGGCGCCTATTTTTAAGATCGCCCATTATTGTATCGTTGATGATTTATACCAGGTAGTCCCGGTGTTGATGGAATGCCTGAAGAACCGTAAGGAGGAGTAAAGACTATGCCATATCCTTATAAAAAAATGGAGGAGAATGATTTTGAGGCCATCCGCCGGTTTACAGACAGCAGCCGGGTCTGGGTAGGGGAGGAGATCGCCAAAGAATATTATCATGATGAGATGCCAAACTATGGTACTTATCCCCCGGAGCTTTATGTAGAAGTGGTAAATAAAGAAGAAGTATCGGCGATCATGGCCTATGCCTATGAAAAGAATATCCCGGTTGTCTGCCGGGGAGCCGGTACCGGTCTGGCAGGAGGCGCCAGCTGTAAATTCGGCGGGATCATGCTTTCTGTTATGCGGATGAACCGTATTTTTCCTGTAGATCATAAGAACCAGACGATTACTGTGGAACCGGGAGCCCTGCTTACCGATGTCCAGGCTGCTGCCAGAGCAGAAGGGCTTTTTTATCCTCCGGATCCCGGGGAAAAGACAGCTTCTATCGGAGGCAATGTGATCACCAACGCAGGAGGAATGAAAGCAGTCCGCTACGGCCTTACCAGAGACTTTGTCCGGTGTATCCAGGCAGTGCTTCCTGACGGCAGTATTGTGGAATTTTCCTCCAATGTTGTGAAAAACACTACAGGCTACGATTTTAAGGACCTGGTCATCGGAAGTGAGGGAACCCTCTGTGTCCTGACTCAGGTTACCCTGAAACTTCTTCCAATGCCGGAGAAAACCTGCACCCTGGTGATTCCTTTCCCTTCTCTGGAAGAATGCGCGGACATGGTCCCGGTGATCCTGGAACTGCCCTTTGTGCCTACAGCTATTGAATTTCTTGAGCGGGAACTGATCGAAATGGTGGAGAAAAACCTGAAAAAGCCCTTTCCTGTTACAGAGGGGAACGCGGCATTGATCGTTATGTACGACGCCTCCAGCCAAAGTGAACTGGACGGGGCAGTTGAGGCGGCAAGTGAAGCTGCTCTTGCCCATGGTGCTATTGATGTGGCTATAGCAGACACACCGGAGCGGGCGGATTCTGTCTGGAGCGTCCGTGGCGGGATCCTGGAGGCTATGAAGGCAGAGTCTGTAGCCCAGGAGGAATGCGATGTTGTAGTGCCAAGATCCAGGATCGCCGAATATGTACGTCTGGCAAAAGAAATCGGTCTGCGCCACGGGATCACTGTGGAACCCTGCGGTCACTGCGGGGACGGAAACATCCATACAGAAATGCTCAGACCTGAAGGAATGTCTGACGAAGACTGGGAAAAAGGAACTCACGCCTGTCTGAAAGAACTCTACGCGGTTTCCAAAAAGTTCGGAGGACAGCTTTCCGGAGAACATGGCATCGGCAACGGCAGGCTGGAGTATTTTAAAGATTTCATCAGTCCCCGGCTGTATCAGCTTCATAAGGCTGTAAAACTGGCTTTCGATGATAAACTGATCCTGAACCCGGGAAAAATCGTAGAGTATAAACAGGAGGAGATGACCTATGGCCGGTAAAAAATCCATACTTGTGGACAAAAATAAAATGCCTCTGACCATGGGGATCGCTTTTGTAGCATTTACCACCCAGTTCGGCGGGGGATTTGCCTCCGGAGCGCAGATTTATTCCTATTTTATCAATTACGGAGCCTGGTGTCTGATCCTGCCATTTCTGACCCAGGGACTTTACGCGCTGTTTTTCTGGTATGGCATGCGGTATGCTTATAAACATAAAACCTATGATTACCGAAGCTTTTCTGACCGTCTGTATGGAAAAACCCGCTATGTGATGTCAAATCTTTTCGAGATCACTTATCTGATTATGATCGGTACTGCATCAGCAGCGGCTTTCGCAACAGGAGGATCAACTTTAAATCAGCTTCTGAATATCCCATATTGGCTTTGTACATTGATAGTAGCGGCATTTATTTTTCTGGTGGCTATGTTTGGGACAAATGTGGTCCGCAAAACTGCATCTACTTTGTCTGTGCTGATCATTGTGGGATTGGTTGTAGTACTTGTTCCAAATATCATCGCCCAGTTCGGGGATATCCAGAATAGCATCGGAAGAATGGCCGCCGGGGAAATGGTGGTCTGCTCCAGCCAGGATGGTTCTTTCATTCCGGCATTGTGGAGCGCAGTACTGTACTTCCTCTTCCAGCTGGCTTCTGTATCGGTTATGTACCAGCATATGGAGCCGGTGACCAGTGTAAAGCAGATCAACCACTCTGCTATATGGATGTTTGTGGTGAATTCTTTTGCTATGATGCTGTCCATTGTAGGCCTGCTGGCTGTTGGTTATGTTTCTGAGCTGGCAGATGCTTCTGTTCCAATGCTGGTCCTGGTGCAGAACGGCGTGGGATCTATGATCCTTACACCGATTATTTCCATTCTGATCATTCTGGGAGCCGTTTCTACAGGTGTGAATATGGTGGCCGGAATCGTTGTCCGCTGTGTCAACGCAGTGGAGCGGCGGATGGAAGCGCCAAAACGGAGCAAAGGCCATATGGGAAGGATGGCAGTGTTTACCGGAATTTTCACCGCTTTGGCTTTCGGCATTGCACAGTTCGGTCTTATGGCAGTAGTACAGAAAGGTTACGCATACCTGGGATATGCCTCTCTGATCACAGTGTTTATCCCATTTGTGATCCATGCCATTTATACAAAAATGAAAGAAATCTGAGATGGAGATTTTATAAGCGGGATAAAATATTATGAGAGAGAAAACGCAGAACCTTCTGTTTAACAACAAGAAACTGGCTGCCCTTCTGATCCCTCTGGCCCTGGATCAGCTTTTGAATTCTTTTATGGGAAGTGTGGATACTTTTATGGTTAGCCATCTGGGGTCCGCATCGATTTCCGCCGTATCCCTGGTGGATTCCATCAATATGCTCATTGTCCAGGCTTTTTTTGCTCTGGCCTCCGGAGGTACAGTGGTATGTTCCCACTATCTTGGATGCCAGAAGAAAAAGCTGGCCAATGACGCTGCAAGACAGCTGGTATTTATTACGTCGGTGATGTCCGTTATCGTAGCGGCGCTCTGTCTGGTCTTTCACAGCCAGATCCTGGGGTTGATCTTCGGAGAAGTGGAGCCTGCGGTTATGAAAAATGCCAGACAGTACTTCCTGATCTCCGCAGTCTCCTATCCTTTTATCGCTTTATATGATGATGGGGCCTCGGTTTTAAGGGCCCAGGAGAACAGCCGTTTTCCAATGATGATCTCCCTGGCGGCAAATATTATAAATCTGGTATTGAATCTGCTTTTTGTGTGGATCTTACATCTGGGTGTCCCCGGATCTGCTTTCGCCACACTTCTGGCCAGGATCTTTTCTATGACAGCAGTAATGATCCGTCTACGGAAGAAAGATCTGGAAATCACACTCCAAAATTATTTCTCTATCCGTCCGGACTGGGGAGAGATCCGCCGGATCCTGAATATCGGGATCCCTTCCGGGATCGAGAACGGTATGTTTCAGTTCGGGAAACTGGCCATCCAGTCTACCGTATCTCTGATGGGGACAACGGCCATAGCGGCCCAGGGAATGACCAGTACTTTTGAGAATCTGAACGGTATCCTGGCCATAGGCGTAGGGGTCGGCCTGATGACAGTAGTAGGAGAGACTCTGGGGGCGGGAAGAAGAGAGGAAGCTGTTTACTATGTAAAAAAACTGAGCATCATTTCAGAAATTGTTATTATCGCCTCATGCCTTGGCATGTATGCCCTGGTCCGTCCGGTCACATATTTCGGCGGCATGGAGCCGGAAAGCGCAAAGCTGTGTATCTACATGGTTACCTGGATCACCATTGTAAAACCGGTGGTATGGGTTATGTCCTTTATACCGGCATATGGATTCCGGGCTGCGGGAGATGTAAAATTCACCATGCTTGTTTCTGTGCTCTCCATGTGGTTCTGCCGGGTAACCCTTACTATCGTCCTGGCAAGAGTCTTCGGCATGGGACCTATGGCAGTGTGGATCGGTATGTTTACAGACTGGACAGTAAGAGGTATTATCTATACTTTCCGGTTCAAGAGCCGTAAGTGGCTGGAGCACAGGGTAGTATAAAATGAGCTGGGGAAAAAGATTTCCCGGGCATTATAGTAAAATATCAAAATGCTAAAAGAAATGATATCTGACTGACAAGGAGGAGTATGTGATGAAAATATCGATTATTTACGCAAGTCAGACTGGTAATACAGAAGCAGCGGCAGAATATATTATGGATGGAATACTGGAAAAATCTCCGTTTATGCAGGTCAAGATGATGGATGTAACAGAAGATGAGGTGGATCTGGATTTCCTGGAGCAGAGTGAAGCAGTGATCTTTGGTTCTCCGGTATACTTTACCGGGATGAGCTGGGAACTGAAAAAATGGTTTGACCAGAGTTTTCGGATAAAGCTAAATGGCAAACTGGGAACAGTGTTTGTGACGGCAAATTCACTTTCAGGAGGAACAGATACGGCGATCATGGATATCATACGTCATATGCTGGTTAAAGGTATGTTTGTTTTTTCAGGGGAAGGCAGCCGTTCTCTCGGGGCGTTTCAGATAGGCGCAGCTGTTCAGGCAAAAGAACTTGACAAATATGAGGATCAGCTGGAGGCTCTGGGAGCAAATGTGGCAGAAGCGGTTGTCGCCCATCTGACTTCGGGTAACAAATGAATATGGAACAAAAGAGGAAGAAGCTCTCCGGCAGTGGAACGGAGAGCTTTTTATGTATAAAAAGGTCAAGTTGTATACAGGACAGATTCTGGTTTTTATTTGACAAATTTAGTTGAAAAGATTAAATTCTTAATATATACTAATTTAGATAATGCCCGGAAAGGACTTTGAAAATGGAAAATAAAGAAACAGTGTTTAATACAGAAATAGATAAACTTATAGACAGTATGGACCTGACAAAGGAGCCTCCCGTAAAGGAGCCGGAAAGGCAGTACTGGTTTATGAAAAAGGCACGTCAGCTGGTCCAGGAAAAGGAGAAAGAGCTGGGACGGCCACTGAGAGCCTGCACGGTGACATTTGGCTGTCAGATGAATTCGCGGGACTCAGAAAAACTTGCCGGTGTGCTGGAGCGTATCGGCTATGTGGAGACAGAAGACGAAAACGCGGATTTTGTCATCTACAATACCTGTACGGTCCGGGAAAACGCCAATCAAAGAGTTTATGGAAGACTGGGCTATCTCCACAGCCTGAAAAAGAAAAACCCCCATATGATGATCGCTCTGTGCGGCTGTATGATGCAGGAGCCTCAGGTGGTGGAAAAGCTGAAGAAAAGCTACTCTTTTGTAAATCTGATCTTCGGTACCCACAATATTTATAAGTTTGCGGAGCTGGTAGTTTCTGCCCTGCTTTCTGACCGGATGGTCATTGACATCTGGAAG
>DWUX01000012.1 GCA_019120545.1 Candidatus Blautia stercoripullorum
CGTCAAAAGGACTGTCTCTCAATCCGTCGGAACAAGAAACTACTATTTCCTGTTCCGGATTTTGAGGCAGTCCTTTTACATTGGTCTTTATTTCATTTTTTTCGGAATGATCCTGTCGGATTTATGACAGTTCAGGAAAATCCCCAGAAACCAGTAGTGATACCAGTGTACAGCGCCCATGCCGCTGTACCATACCGACAGCAAAGGGAAAAATACATATTCATATGGTCCCAGTCCGGCAAGACAAGCCAGTGAATATAAGGTCTGTATCAAAAAACCGCCTAAAACTCCCAGGCACAGCATCCGGCACAGGTTATTGGCCAGTTTTCGGATATCCAGGATCAGCCACAGAAAGAAACCCAGAATTGCTGCTGCACATACACAAAGGCTTACTGGAAAATATTCACCGGCCAGAGCCTTCAGGATTCCGGGCAGATCAGGCGTTTCCAGATAACTGTGTATATTGTCCTTCCATAGCTGCCTGCCTCCATATTGATAAGCCGATACCAGAATCCCTGTCAAAGACAAAATTCCGGAAAAAATCCACATTCTTCCCAAAAGCTGCTTTCCTTTTTCCCCATACCAACTCTTTTTTATCCCTATTGTCAGGAGAGCCATGTGAGCAGGCGCCAAAAGAGCCATACAGATACCGCCGCCGATCAGAAGGCCCAGAAGCAGATCCGCAGCGAAAATAACCATAAGTTTTAGGAATCCCTTCTTTTTCTCTCGATATCCAAAAACCATTCCTCCATACATAGCCGGAAACATCGTAATAAGCATACTTGCCATTCTTTGCAGAACTTCCGGGCTGGTAAGGCCAACTCTCTCTGCTACGCTGATTCCCGTTCCTCCGAAAACGGCTCCTAAAATAGCAATTGACAGCCACATGCTAAACCAGGTAGAGGCCTCATGGAATTTATGGGAAAAGAAGCTTCTTGTAGCAAACATCAGCATCCACAGAAAATCTATCAGTCCAAACATAATCATGGCCACTGTAGAAAAAACTGTAGGTTGTCTTTCTATCCTCAAATAAAAGAAAATCTGAAGGATTGCTTCTGTAGCTAATAGCAGGGCCACTGCGAACATCAGTTTTTTATCCAGCTGAGGCTGATGGACCATATCCAGCTGTACTCCGGTCTCTACCGGGTCTCCCATATCCTCTACTGCTCTTTCCACTGCTTCCTTCCGGCTCATGCCCGATTCCTGATAAAAATCCGCCTGGTCTTCGATATGCTGCCGCAGTTCTGTGCGGATTTCTTCCCGCACAGCCTCCTGGCGTATCTGTTTTTCCACCTGATCTAAATACTCATATACTTCCATAGGCAGGCCCTCCCAGGACACGGCCTACTGCGCCGGTGTAAGTCTCCCACTCCTTTTTCTTTTCCTCCAGATGTTTTCTTCCTGCTCTGGTGATCCTGTAATACTTCCTGATCTTTCCTCCCGCCTCCTGTTCATAGGATTCTAGAAACCTCTTTCCCTCCAGTCCGTGAAGGAGAGGGTAAAGGGTTCCCGCCTTCAGTTCAAAAACATTCTGTGAACGTTCTCTTAAAGTCTCGATCATCTCATAACCGTACATCTCCTTCTCAGACAAAAGCTGAAGCAGAAGAAGGGTAGTGCTTCCCGATAGAAGGCTTTTATCAACCTTTCCTATTTCCATACCGCTTTCTCCTTTCTTTTATATATAGGCCTTCTATATATCTATCATCTATATATTATCTCTTTCTATCCCCTGTGTCAACATAATCTAAAAAATCCCATCTGATAATCTGACGAAACCTTCTCCTTCTGATAACATATCAGCGTGATAAATTATTAAATTTCCCCTATAATATTTCTCATATTTCCCTGTTTTTTAGTCAGATTTTTATTGATTATAAATGAATATGTAAAATCTTATCGTAATTTGTTGCATTTAAAATCTGCAGTGCTATAATAGGTCTGATATTTTCTATTCTTTATTTTTTCTTAATATTTGTAAAATTTAAACGCTTATTTGGAGGTAACTATGAACATTATCATTGTTGGCTGCGGTAAGGTAGGACGCACGCTGGCGGAACAGCTGTGTAACGAGGAGCATGAGATCGTTGTGATCGATACCAATTCAGAAAAAATACAGCAGCTTTCTGAGGATCTTGATGTAATGGGCATTACAGGAAACGGATCCAGTATCGGAGTATTGACAGAGGCAGGTTTAAAAGAAACAGATATCCTCATAGCCGTAACAGGCTCAGACGAGCTGAATCTCCTCTGCTGTCTGATCGCTAAAAAGGTCAGCGACTGCCATACGATCGCCCGTGTGCGAAACCCGGTCTATAACAAAGAGCGGCATTTTCTTAAAGAAAGGCTGGGAGTTTCCATGATCATTAATCCGGAGCTGGCAGCCGCAATGGAGATTTCCAGGCTTCTGCGCTTTCCATCGGCCATTAAACTGGATACCTTTTCCAAAGGCCGGGTAGAACTGCTGAAGTTTAAAGCTCTGCCGGAGTTTGGTCTTCAGGGCATGTCGGTCATGGAGATCATAGAAAAATTCCGGACGGACATACTGGTCTGCGGAGTCGAGCGGGGAGGAAACGTCCATATTCCTTCCGGTTCTTTCCGTATTCAGGACAATGATCTGGTTTCTATCATTGCCTCCCCGAAAAACTCCGCCTTATTCTTTAAAAAGATCGGCGTTCATACCCATCAGGTGCGAAGCGCTCTGATCGTAGGGGGCGGAACCCTGGGATACTACCTGGCATCTCTTCTTATTGAGATGAAAATACGGGTGCGGATCATTGAATCCAGAAGAGAACGCTGCGAAGAATTAAGCGAACTTCTGCCGGAAGCTACCATCATCTGCGGGGACGGTACTGACAAAAAGCTCCTTTTTGAAGAAGAGCTGGCAGACGCCGAGGCTTTTGTTACCCTTACAAATCTGGACGAAGAAAATATATTCCTTTCTCTCTTTGCGAAAAAAATCTCAAAGGCCAAGCTGATCACCAAAGTAAACCGTCTTGCCTTTGATGATGTGGTAGATGAGCTGGACCTTGGCAGTGTGATCTATCCCAAATATATTACTGCGGACTATATTCTTCAATATGTAAGAGCTATGGGCAATTCCGTAGGCAGTAATGTGGAAACCCTTTACCAGATCCTGGATAACCATGCGGAAGCGCTGGAATTTTATGTAAGGGAATCTTCCATCGTAACAGATATTCCTCTGGCCCGGCTGAATCTGAAAGATAATCTTCTGATCGCCTGTATCAACCGCAATGGAAAAGTCAGTATTCCAAGGGGACAGGATACGATACAGGTCGGCGATACCGTTATTGTAGTCACGACTGTAAAAGGTCTGAAGGACTTAAAGGATATTCTGAAAAAATAGGACCGGAGGCAGAAATGAATTACGCAATTGTAAGATATATCATCGGCTATGTACTGCTGTTTGAGGCCGGCTTTATGGTGCCTCCCCTCATTACGGCAATCATCTATCAGGAATCCTCCGGCTGGTCCCTTGCAGCCACCGGAGCGCTGTGCGCCCTTTTCGGACTGCTGCTGATATATAAAAAGCCAAAAAATAAAATTTTCTATACAAAAGAAGGATTTGTTACGGTAGCTCTGAGCTGGATCGTCCTTAGTATCATGGGTTCTCTTCCCTTCCTTTTCAGCGGTTCAATCACAAATCCTGTTGATGCACTGTTTGAAACAGTATCTGGTTTTACCACCACTGGAGCCAGTATCATTAAAGATGTGGAAAGCCTGCCAAAATGTATCCTTTTCTGGCGCAGCTTTACCCATTGGATAGGCGGTATGGGCGTTCTGGTCTTTCTGCTCTCGATCCTGCATATTACAGGCAGCGGCTCTCATATGAATCTGATGAAAGCCGAAAGTCCCGGACCTTCTGTCAGCAAGCTAACTCCGACGGTACGTTCCACAGCCAAGACCTTATATCTGATCTATCTGGGAATGACCGTCATTGAGATCCTCTTTCTTCTGGCGGGAGGTATGCCCTTGTTTGATTCCCTGACGATCACCTTCGGTTCTGCGGGAACCGGAGGCTTTGGGATCAAAAACGACAGTATGGCCAGCTACTCCGTATATCTGCAGGTAGTGGTAACCATTTCCATGATCCTGTTCGGCGTAAACTTTAATGCCTACTATCTGATCCTTCATAAAAAATTTAAACAGGCTTTCTCCATTGAAGAGATCCGCTGGTATTTCGGAATCATACTGGCCTCCACACTGGTGATCGCCATTATGGTCACAGATATGTATTCCGGTTTCGGAGAAGCTTTCCAGCAGGCCTTTTTCCAGGTGGGTTCTATTATCACCACTACAGGCTACGCCACTACAGATTTTAACCTGTGGCCGGAAATCCCCCGTACGATCCTGCTGCTGCTCATGCTCATAGGGGCCTGCGCAGGGAGTACCGGCGGCGGAATTAAGGTATCCCGTCTGGTGATCCTGGTAAAAACCATTGGGAAGGAACTCCAGACCCTGATCCACCCCAGGAGCGTAAAGAAACTGAAAATGGACGGTCATACCATAGACCATGAGGTGATCCGTTCCACCAACGTATTTCTCATTGCCTATGTGCTGATCTTCGCCTTTTCTGTTCTGCTCATTGCTGTGGATAATTTTGATCTGATCACAAATTTTTCCGCAGTGGCCGCTACCTTCAACAATATCGGTCCAGGTCTGGAGATGGTGGGTCCTACACAGAACTTTTCCGTGTATTCAGACTTTTCCACCCTGGTTCTGACCTTTGATATGCTTGCAGGAAGGCTGGAGATCTTCCCTATCCTGCTGCTCTTTGTAAGGGGCACCTGGAGAAGATACTAACATATCAGACAGCAGGCTTTTACCTGCCCCTGTCTTCACGGATAAAAAGCCCCTGGGCTGTCCTTTTTCATGATGTTGAAAAGAACAGCCCGGGGGCTTTTTATTTAGCGCTATTGTGTTGTTCTTCTTTTACCTGCCCAATATTTCAAAAAACTCAGGTTATAAGCAAGGAACAGTCCCGTCCAGAAAACAATGTGAGAAACAGAAGCCGGTTCTTCCATAAATCTGACCGCGGCCATATACAGAAAGAACAGCCAGAGGCCCGCTCCCAGGATCAGTTTTACCAGATCCGCCCAGCTTCCGAAAACCGCCGTAAACCATCCGGAACCTCCATAGCACTCTGCCGTAAAATCTGAAAGTTCCCCAAGGAGTTCCTCTGCCGGGGAAAACCTTCTTCCCTCCTGCTCCTCCTTCTGAATAAACTGAAGGTATTTCTCCGGATCTGCTTTCAGAAGATCTTTCTCCTGTCCCAGTTTTCTGCAGAGGAGAAGAGAACCTTCCAGTTCTCTCATCTGATTTTCCAGCATTTCCTCCTGTTTTTTCAAAAGAAAGCCGGGATCTTCTTTTCCATCCAGAAGCAGGGAAATGTTTTCTACAGAAAGGTCTGTTTTCCGAAGGATCAGGATCCTCTTCAGTCTGTCTACGTCTTCCTCTGTATAATTGCGGTAGCTGCTGCTTTCCTCTCTTGCGGGTTTCAGCAGTCCTTTTTTCTCATAAAACCGGATATTGCCGGGAGAGATTCCTGCTTTCTTTGCCGCTTCTCCAATCTTCATAGCCTGTAACCTCCTGTCTCTGATCCTGCCTTTCTCTGCGCCGGTGTTTCCGTCCACAGTGCGGATCAGATACTTTCTTTTACCTCTGCTATACACCTTCTACCAGGTGGAAGGTCAAGACTTTTTTTCTAAATCCTCAAATTTTTTTCTTCCCAGACGGACGTCCTCCATAAAATCCGTCATATGCTCCGGAAGGCTCTCAAAAAGATAGCTGCCGCTTTTCTTCGTCTTTTCCAGATAATGGTTCCGGATCTCCCGGTTCATCATCTGGATCTCTTCCCGCAGGTTTCTGGCAGAAAGCCTGGCCGCTCCCTGCCCCATAATGATCACCTGCTCTAAAGCGTCGGAGGTAGCCACCGTTACATGATACTTTCTTCCGATCTCATGGACCGTCTTTTCAATATACTGATCGGCAGTTTCCGCTTCTTTTGTATAGACCACATAAATATTGTGGTATTTCTGGACCTCTCCCTGCCCTCCTTCCACCTTATAAGCGTCAAAAACCAGGATCAGGGTACATTTTTTATAGCCCTGATAGTTGCAGAGTATATCCATCAGTTTGTTTCTGGCTCCTTCAATATTCACTTTAGCCAGCTCCTGAAGGTCTTCCCAGGCAAAAATAATATTATATCCGTCTACCAGAAGGTATTCTTTCTCCGGCTCCTGCTTTTTATATCTTCTGGTCTTTTCCGGAGTTTTCTTTACTGCAAAGTCCTCTTCCTGATTATACCTTGGCCGCTTTATAGGGCCGTAAGTACGGACAAAAATCTCCTCCAGCTCCTGCTGGGTCAGACGGATCTCTTCAAAACTGGGAACCGGCGCCGACTGGATCTCCATTTCCGGCTCCTCTTCCTTTCCGAATCCGGTATCAATATGAGCATACTCCTCTACCTGGTCCCATGGCACGTTAAAGCCTGCTCCGTGAGAGCAGAAAACAGAACCTGTGGGATTTTCCAGATCTCCTTCCGGATCATAAGCCGCCGCCTCTATGATCTCCTGACTGTTATGACAGGGTTCATAACCTTTCAGGACAAAGGACAGATGGCCTCTTCCCCTGGTATAGGCTGTGACCTCTCTCTGATAATCCCGCATCTCGGATACCGGGGCGGTTCCTGTGAGAAAGGCATATTCTCC
Organism: Candidatus Blautia stercoripullorum; assembly: GCA_019120545.1. GTDB lineage: Bacteria > Bacillota > Clostridia > Lachnospirales > Lachnospiraceae > Blautia > Blautia stercoripullorum. The sequence continues at coordinate 6,729 of DWUX01000012.1, forward strand.
CTGGATATCCGGAGTGGAAAAGGTTCCGCTCATCCGCTGGATGTCAGCCATAGCCCTTCCCACTGTATCCTGTGGTACTTCCAGGGAATATTCGTATACCGGCTCCAGAAGGATACTTTCCGCTTTTCTCAGCCCCTGCCGCACTGCCCGGTAGGTTGCCTGACGGAAATCTCCCCCTTCTGTATGTTTCAGATGAGCCCTTCCGGCGATCAAGGTGATCTTCATATCTGTAATTTCAGATCCTGTAAGGACGCCCAGATGATGTTTCTCCTCCAGATGGGTGAGGATCAGTCTCTGCCAGTTCCGGTCCAGAATATCCTCGCTGCAGTCCGCGGCAAAAACCAGCCCTGCTCCTCTCTCTAAGGGCTCCAGCAAAAGGTGCACCTCCGCATAATGGCGGAGCGGCTCAAAATGTCCGATCCCTTCTACCGGTTCTTTAATAGTTTCTTTGTATACAATATTCCCGGAGCCAAATTCCACTTCTATGCCAAAACGCTCCAGGATCATCTGTTTCAGGATCTCAATCTGCACTTCCCCCATAACCTGAGCATGGATCTCTCCCAGCTGTTCATTCCAGAGGATCTGAAGTTCCGGGATCTCCTCCTCCAGCTGCCGTAATTTTATCAGCATTCCATGAACGTCTGTGCCCTGGGGAAGTCTGATCTCATAGGTCAGCACCGGAGTCAGCACCGGAGGTGCAGAAACCGGTTCTTCCCCAAGGCCTTCTCCCGACCAGGTTTTCGTAAGACCCGTAACTGCACAGACACAACCGGCCCCGGCCTCTTCCACGTTCTGAAAACTCTGGCCGTCATAGATGCGGATCTGGTCCGCTTTTTCTTCCCATCCTTCTCCCGTGATCAACTGTTTTACCTTCAGACTTCCTCCGGTGATCTTCATGTGAGTCAGCCGGGTCCCTTTATCGTCTCTGGAAATCTTATAGACCTTAGCACCGAAGGTTTCAGGATAGGAGAGACATTCCAGAAGCTCTTCCAAGCCCTTTAAAAATTCTGTGATCCCCTGGGATTTCAGGGCTGAACCGAAAAAGCAGGGAAACAGCTCCCTGTTTTTTACCATATCCCTGAGTTTTTTCTGAGAAATATTTCCTGTCTCCAGATATTCTTCCAGAGCCGGCTCCCCGCACATGGCGGTCTCCTCCAGAAACTCTTCCCGTTCTCTGTCCTGGGAAAAATCTATACAATGTTCGTGAAGACGCTTCCTTAACTGGCCCAGTATTTTCTCCTTTTCTGTTCCCTCCTGATCCATTTTGTTTACAAAAAGTATCGTAGGGATATGATACTGATTTAAAAGCCTCCAGAGAGTCTCCACATGTCCCTGTACCCCGTCGGGGCCGCTGATGATCAGGATCCCGTAGTCCAGCACCTGAAGGGTACGCTCCATTTCCGCAGAAAAATCCACATGTCCCGGGGTATCCAACAAAGTGATCTCCTTATCCTTCAGATCAAAAACCGCCTGCTTTGAAAAAATAGTGATCCCTCTGGCCCGCTCCATTTCATTGATATCCAAAAAGGCGTCCTGATGGTCTACTCTTCCCATCTTCCGGATGCTTCCCGTATGATACAAAAGGCTTTCCGCCAAAGTGGTCTTGCCTGCGTCCACATGGGCCAACAGACCCGCACAAATATGTTTGATAGGCTTCGTTTCGTTGGCCTGTCGGCCCATAAAAAATCCTCCTCTCGTAAAGACATACTATAGATTAGTATATCACAAGAGGAGGACAGCGTCGAGATATAGATTTGAAATAGCCTACAGCCTACGGCGTATTTCCCATAGGGAGCTTTGGGTAAATATGTAGGGTAAAGTCTCCTTCTGGCGTTCGATACATTGTAATTTTCTTCATAACAATTTTCCACAACCGATTTTTTTCTTCTACCGATAGGTGGGGATAACTGTCCAGGATTCGCTGTGTTGTAGGTATTACCTCTGCTTCAATGCTTTTCGTACTGCTCTTGGATTCCTTCTGCTTCAGCAGGTCATCCTCTGAGGCTTGCAGCTTTCGAAGCTCTTTCATCAAGGTCTCATTGCGTTTTGTGAACATTTCAACGGTATAAACGCCTTTCTCTAAGTATTCGCAAATATTGTCCTGTTGTGTGCGAAGTTGAGCCAGTTGGCCCTGAACAACAGATAAAGCTGTATCAATGGGATCTGTCTGAGGAAGATCATCTGATTTTACCCTAATCGTATATTCTGCCAACCAACTTCTCATTGCATCCAAAATTGCATCTTCTGCAAAATCACATTTGATTGCCCGGCAGTTACACCCCCTAGTTGGGCAGCGATACCAAGGCGATGTACTCTGCTTTTTGCTAGGGACATTTCGCTTCATAAGCGCACCGCATTTTTCACAGTATAAAATAGAAGCAAAAGGATTAGCTAACTTCCTGTTTGTATTAACCGAAACATGACCTCTTTCTCTCTGCTTGGCCCTTACGGCGTCCCACTGTTCTTGAGTAACGATTGGATCATGCAAACCTTCATATAACTCATAATCGTGAGACTTTACCCTCTTTTTTACAAGCATACCGTCTTTTACGACACGTTTTGTAGGTTCATGCCGCCAGCGTATCATTCCCAAGTAGACCTCATTGTTCAAAATGTTTGCGATTGAGGTTTGTCCCCATGTGCCAGTGCGTGAAGGAATATGCATCTGGTTCAACTGATATGCAATGGTATTATAGCCGATACCTTGCTTTCCATACATATCAAAAATCAACCGTACAATCTCTGCCTCGCCTAGTTCGATTTGCAGGCTACTACCCTTCGTACCGGGCAGCTTGTAAGAACGATACCCATAAGGAGCCATAGATCCAAGAAATTTTCCTTCAGATGCCGATTGGTTACGGCCTCTGACCAGGCGCTTGGTGATGGTTTTCAATTCGTATCGGCTAAACATGAACTTCATGTCCGTAAACTGCTCGTCCGATTCATTTTGAAGGTCATAGATTTTGGATGGCGTGATAATCTTGCAGTTATTCGTCTGTAAGACCTGCATTATATAGCCGGATTCCAGCGAAGATCCTCTGGATAAGCGCTCTATATCAACGCATACTACACCAGCGTACATTCCCGTGTTTACAAGGTCCAGAAGGCGTAGCATTTGTGGCCGCGCAGAGAGTGACTCACCAGAAACCACTTCTTCCAAAGTTTCCACAACATTCAAACGTCGCTCTTTGCAAAACGATTCTAAAATACGCCGGTGCCGATTTAAAGTCTCCTCTACAGAAACATCATCAAAATCGGTATCCATCCTGGATTTTCTCAGGTACATCAAATATCGCTCCAAGTATCACACCTCCTTTCCGCGAATCATTGTGCTATCATTTTACGCAATACTTTGTGATTCCGCAAAGGTGTGGAGATGCCCCGCCATATCCTTGTCTACCAGAAACAATTATGGTATATTACAATTTTTATCCCGTTCCTGCTGCACACTCCGATAGGTGTTAGAAACAAGATCGCTTATTTTCAAAAGGATGTGTGAAATTTCTGCAGCCTCAATATGACTACAATAGTCATCATGGATACAGATAACAGCACCGTCCTCACGAACAACTGATGTAATCATATATCCTCCAATTTTTATATCACAAAGCAGACGGCCGCACCAAAATGTTTTGAAGGCATTCTGGTGCGGCTGTCTTCGTTTTATTGTTACTGAATACGTCACATTTGCCACGCATCCCTGACGCTGGGGACATTACCGGTCTCCGCTGGCGCGGCTGTCATAACTCCGCAGCGTCGTTCGCAACGTGCGCCGCAGGGTTCCCCCCAAGTCTTTGGCGGGCCGTGAGGAAGTATCTTTAAGCCCCCGCACAGTCATCGCGCCCGGATTGCCAATCCGGGGCCAGGGAGTCCGTGTATCGCTCGGAACAGCTTGTCCATCACCTCCTAAAGCTGCTCGTCATGGCGGCGGTTCCTGTTCGCTCGTATGCGGGTTATGTACCGTAGTGATTATTCTGTGGCTTTGCCACACCGTAATAATCAAAAGCAATGCCGTGTATTCAGTTGTCATGGTACTGTCGGACTTTGGAAAATGCGTCCTTCATTGCGTAGGCATTGGGAAACGTCATTTGTCACCCTTCCAACAGAATTTTTTTGATTTTTTTTAATCTCTTAGAGATAACATTTCTGGAGCAGCCTTTTATCCTGGCAATATCAACCTGGCGGTATCCGTCCACCATCAGTAAAGTCAGCAATTCCAGATCGTCCTGAGAAAGTTTGCAGAGCCGCCGGAACAATTCTTCGTTCTCGATGCCTGACAGCCAGCCATATCGGCTCTGATCCACATCTCCATCATCCCAATGCGCAAACAGGGTAGTAAACTTCTGGAAAAGAGTAGACCGTTCTTCCTCATCCCGATAACTTTCATTCGGGAGCGTCTGGACCCGGTTGTGGTACACTCTTTCGTTGCAGAACCACTTCCAGTCATACAATTTCATCGCCATAATTGCCGCCTCATCCATGCCAGTGGCAGCATACTCGGCTTCAAGCCGCTCCCATTCTTTATCAAATTTGCGCTTCTCGCGCCCATAGTTAAAGCCCATAGCTTTCCTCCGTTTCGATTCGTGGGTGATTTGCGAGTGAACCGAAACAGGTGGGCGGTGAGCGACACCGTTTGGGAAAATTCCCGAAAAAACGACAAACAAAAACGCCAGTCTCCTGCAAAGGAAAACTGGCGTAATTTAATGTATGGATACGATAGTAACTACTGCATCGGTCTGATAATGCTGATGGCGGAGCGTAAATGGCCGATACAAGAGCTAGGCTTTTTTTCGGTTATCACCATAGCCTAAACTGTTCGGTGGGCCTTTTTCTGCCGCCCAAAAGGGAAAAATCATAGCTGCCTCCATACCGGCAACTATGACCCGGACATGGCAAAGAGCCTTGGTAAGTTGCCGTTTTTTTTAACTCACCAAGGTGATGCCCTATATATTTTGAAATCAGCACAATAATATCTGTTGTCCGGCACGATGAGGTTATACCAGGTTCATGGCCGGAACGATAGAATATTATTGAGGTGACGATTGTGCCGATGTCAATGCTAGAAGAATTGGGCCAAAGGCTGAGAACGGCCCGTGAAAAGAAAGGTTTCACTCAGCAGAAGCTTGCCGATCTGAGCCATGTATCCGTCAAACATATTGCGGGGATAGAAAAGGGTGTAAAAAATCCTTCCTTTGAAATTCTGCGGGCACTGGCCAGTGTATTGGAACTCTCGCTGGACACTTTGATCGACCCTAAAATGGAACAGGACGAAAAAGGTGCCGCTGAGATGAAGATGATTTATCTTTCCTGCCCGCCAGAGGTAAGGGATACCTTGCTCAAATCCACCCGCTCGTTAGCGGATCATCTCAAAGAGCTTGCTCAAAATATGGAAAAACAGTAAAGCCAGTGGAGGCTCCGAAAATCCTCCGCTGGCATTCTGTTTTACCGCAGCAAAGTGAACCTATGGGTATCATTATATCGTGCTGTACATCGGCATCAGCCCAAATTGAGCCTAAAAGCGGCAGAAAACCGACAGAAATTTTCGTGATATAACGACAAATTTTTCAAGGTTCTACTTATTTTCCGGGATTGGTTCTGCTGCAAATATGTACCCCAGGTTAGAAACGGTCTTAATATAAATAGGATTATCTTTATTGGCTTCGATCTTCTGCCGGATGCGGCTCACAGTATTTGAAATAGCACTCAGACAGCTCTCACTGCTTTCATGCCAGACTTCCTCATAGATCTGCTCTTTATTGAACAGGGTTCCAGGATGTTGAGCCAAAAATATCAATACGCCATATTCATATCTGGACAAGTGAACATCTTTCCCGTCCTTCAAAACCCGACGCTGATGCAGCCGAATCTCCAGACCGGGATAGAGAAGAACATTCGAGGTAAATGGGTGCGGATACCAATGACCGGTATCGGTCCATGTCATTAGTGTTTTTTCTTGAATCTGTGCATCATCTCCGGTAATACGCGCTATAATCTCTATTTTCCGCATGATAATTCTCCTTTGCAAGCTGTCGGTTTATCAGCCAACGTAAGAGTGCCACACCTACAAAGTCATAAAAAACCGGCGGCCTTGATTTATTCAAAGCCGCCGTAAGGGTAATATGGGCGTGTCAATATGTCTGCTGAACGACGGCTTTTTTTCTTTGCCGTCGTCCGGCA
>DWUX01000060.1 GCA_019120545.1 Candidatus Blautia stercoripullorum
CTCCCTCTCGATCCACAGCATGATCACCTTTACAATGTATTCTTTCTGTCTGGGAGTCAGCTCTCTCCCTTTTCGGATCTTATGCCATTTTTCCAGGCACCTTCTGCAGCAGGTGGCCGTGGCATGCTGGGCGATAAAGACCGGATGCCCACGCATAGGGGTTTGTTTCCCGTCGTTAGGAATTACTGCCGGCGCCAGTCTCTTTTCTATAAAATCCCAGGCATGCTGCCGGATCGTATCCATACCTTTCTGCCTTACATACTCCCTGTCCTGTTCTTTCAGATGAAATCTCCTGCGGAAACTGGATCTGGAAAGCCCTTCAAAAAGCTGCTTGAGCCATTCTTCTTCCGTCATAATCTTCTCTCTCCTCTTTCAATGAATGGAAAAACTGCTTTCCTTTTCTACAGGAATTTCCTTTTCTTCGATATCTTCGATCCAGATAAATCTCTGCTGGTACAACATGGAGATCAATTTTCCGATCTCTTCCCGTTTTCCCTGGACTTCCATCTCTACTTTTCCATCCCACCGATTCTTTACCCAGCCGGTCAAACCCAGCATCTGGGCAATATTCATGGCCCGGTAGCGGAATCCCACGCCCTGAACCCTGCCGGAAAAGATCAGGTGTTTTCTGACATTTTTTTCTCTAAACATTTTTTCAGCTCCTGTCTTTGTTTAAATTTTATTCTCAAAAATGCAAAAATCGCCTTCCCAGGGAAGGCGAAATTCAGACCTATTATGGGTCCTGACATTTTATAACAGTTTAACTGCGATGGTATTGGAAACAGAGAGCATTACAAACTGAGTTTCGCTCTTCTGCTAAATTTTATTCTTTTGTAAAGCTGACGCTGCCTTTTGCCCTTTCTCCTGTAACCGTTATCCGATATTTTCCATCTTCCTCTATTTCAAGATCAAAAGAGCCTGATGGCATATCTTTGCTTTCTAAAATAGGAGCCTTTCCCTCCTGTTGGATAGAGACGGCCAGTTTTCCGGATATTTTTTCAATTTCTCCGTGTATCTGCTCTCCTTTTTTCAGTTCCAGCAGCTGAGAATCCGTGGTATTAAAAATCGTATACTCCATAAGAAACTGGCTTTCGTTTCCCGTTCTGCTCCCATTAAAGTCCGCCATGCCGCATCCTGCAAGCAATAAACTTCCCAATACCAAGCCAAGATATTTTTTCATGTCCTTTCTCCTCTGTTTCGTCTGTTCCGCAAAAATATTGATTTTATTTTATCATAGTCAGAAAAGAAAGTCATTTCATATTGATCATTATATCTTTACCATAAAAGTATTTTTTCAGTATCTTCCGGCTTTTTAGTCGGCAACCAAAAAGATCCCGCTGCAGACTTACTGTTTTTTCATATTTTCCTGAATGGTTGTGCTGATTTTCTCCGGCTGTTCCATAATCGGCCAGTGCTTACAACCTTTCAGGACATATATTTTTCCCTTTGGACACAGATTTACTATATTATAGATATCACTTACGGGAACCAGAGGATCTTTATCTCCATGGATAAAGATCACCGGCATCTTTAATTTATGAAGGACTTGGACATAATAAGGTATTGCTCCCTTTTTGTCACAGGAACTTCTCTGAAAATCCCTCATCGCCTTTAAAACATCTTCTTCTCTGCATACTCTCCGTATCTCATCCACCATTTTATCTGTCACTTTATTTTTGTTTCCAATCAGATAACTTTGTATAGTCTGGCGGACCAGCCATTTACTTTTTCCTATAATCTTAAATAATAAAATCATCAGGCTTGTTTTTTGGAGAAGATAATAAGAGAGAAAATGAAAGGGCAGCGAAGAAGCAAGCCCCCAGGCAGCAATAGGAAACAGCCCCTGTATCTGTTCCGGATATTTTAAAGCGTATCCCAAAGCCACCGCAGCACCCATAGATATTCCCGCCAGATAAAATCTTTTTATTGACAAAAATTCTATTGTTTCTCTCAGTGCCTCTATATGCGCTGTATAAAAATCCTCTCCGCATATATCCGGCTTGTCACTTTTTCCATATCCTAAAAGATCAGGAGCATATACTGTACAATTCTCCGGAAAATTTTTCATAACTCCCCACCAGAAAATCATTGCGCCGTCCAGACCGCTTCCATGAAGGAGAAAAATTTTCTTTTCTCCTGTTCCTCTCTTATAAACATGAATATTCCCATAGGATGTATTTATATTTAATTCTTCCAAATTTAGTTCCTCACATTTCCTGCAATACTCTTCTTTAGCAAAACCATATAGGACTGCTTTGATTTTATCACATTCTATGGAAGAAATCATCTGTAAGTCTGTTTGAAAAGGAAAATATTTTCGCTATGTCCTATTACTCAACTGAAAAAGTCACTTCCACATCTCCTTTTCCAAGGGCATCTTTCCAACCATTCAGATCCCGGATCTTTCCCAGTCTGGTATAACTCCAGGAATTTGATCCATAAAAGATCACAATCTGATTTCCATTATATAACACTATATCTCCCGACTGGGTAGTCGTCTGCCGATTCTGGGTCGGAAGGCTCCTCCCCAGAGATCCTACTTTTTCAAAACCCGCATAATCACTCATCTGAATGGTAACCGGTTCCTCCTGAAGCATCTGGGCAAAAGCTTCTGCTCCCGGATTCTTTTCAAGTTCTGCGGTAAAAACCTGGTCTTTGATCTGTACTTTCATAACTATTTCTTCACTCTCCTCTATATCTTCTTCCCGGATTTCTGTCTGTTTACTCTCTTTTCCGGGACTTTCCGTTTTTTCTGTCTTTTTCCCTTTACAGCCTGACAGCAGGAAACTAAAAACAAGAGTTCCCGCCATCATCCATAACAAAATCCTGCTCTTCATAAGCTTTTACAGGAATGCGCCGTTGCAGACCTGAAGCACCTGGCCTTTTACATGGCGTCCCATCTTGCTGGCCAGATACAGGCAGGCATAAGCTTGATCCATAGGATCGCATTCAGGTCCCGGGAAATAAACAAAATGTCCGCTGTACTGAAGCATCTTATCTCCTCCCGGCTGCTCTCCTGCTTTATTCGCCACATGGGCAGGCGTTACTGTAGCACCTGGCGCCACAGCGTTACAGCGGATATTGGTATCAATGAGACGCATAGCCACATTTTTTGTCAGGGTATTTAAAGCCCCCTTTGTGGAAGTATAGGTCGCCCCGCAGAAAGGTCTGGTTCCATTTACAGAGGAAACATTAATGATCACTCCCTCATTTTTCGGAAGAAAGATCTTCAGAGCTTCCCGGATATACCGCATAGGACCTCCCAGATTCGTGTTCATCACATACATCATCCAGTCATCATCTGTCTCATCGATCATTTTCTGTTCACCGATCCCTGCATTATTGATGAGAATATCCACGTCGCCAAATTCCTTCAAAGCCGTCTCAAATACCTTTTTCGTATCTTCCGTAGAACACACATCTGCCACTACGCCTACGGCTCTTCCTCCCTTCTGACGGATACCTTCCACTACTGCGTCCAGTTTTTCCTTGCCTCTGGCTGTAATCACCACTGCCGCTCCCTCTTCTGCAAACAATTCTGCCATAGACTGTCCCATGCCGTAGCTTGCTCCTGTAATAATTGCCACCTTATCTTTTAACATCTGCTGATCCATAAATCTGCTCCTTTCTTCCGCTTTTTCTTTATAGCCTTATTTTATCAGCGTCAAGAGCAGATAACAAATATTTATATTTTATGCACTCATATAGTTTTTTTCAATGGATTTAGCTTCCGCTTCATTGACTTCTTTCTCTTCTGCTATTATAATCTTTTCATAAAATAATCCAGAACAAACTACCGAGGAGAAACTGACCATGAAGAAAGAAATAAAGATACGTACTGTCCGGGAAGAAGATGCTGCCGGGTTATTGGACATCTACCGGCCTTACGTAGAGAAAACCGCCATTTCTTTTGAATATGATGTACCAAGCCTTGAAGAATTCAGGAACAGAATCACAAAAATCATTAAAAAACACCCCTACTTTGTAGCAGAACTAGAAGGAGAAGTGGCCGGCTATGCCTATACCCATGATTTTGTAGGGCGGACTGCCTATGACCATTCTGCTGAACTGACTATCTATCTGAAAGAAAATGTCCGGAAAATGGGAATAGGAAAGAAACTTTACCAGGCTCTGGAAGAAATCTCCAGGGCACAGAACATCACAAATCTCTATGCCTGTATCGGCTATCCGGAAAAAGAAGATGAATATCTGACCAGAAATAGCGTCGATTTTCACCAGCACCTGGGATATCAAATCGTAGGAAAGTTTTATAACTGCGGTTGCAAGTTCGGCCGCTGGTACCATATGGTCTGGGCGGAAAAGATCATCGGCACCCACGGCCCGGTTCCGGCTCCTGTTATTCCCTTTCCCGATCTGGATATAGAAATACTACATAAGATTGGGATAATGACTTCAAGAAAATAGCGTCCTCACTCTGTTAAAGTAGGACGCTATTTTCTGAAAAACTTTATTCGCCGTTGGTCAGATAAAAATTTTTTAATCAAAATCTTTTATCTTCCCTAAAATGAAATTTGAAACATCAATCTTCGTCTTGTAATTTTGTTTTGCTCCTCCCGGAGAAGTAATAAAAATAGATGCATATTCTCCATTTCCATAAACGGTGATTTCTTCAATATCATTATTTGTATCTTGTTTTTCAGTATCGTGATACAGTTCTATGGTATATTTCGGACTGAAATCACTGCTTATATTTCCCGCTTTTTCCCAGCTTTCAATATCCAAGGCAGAAATAAACTGATCTATACTATCTCTGTCCTCATATTTCGCTGCCAGTTCTTTACTTTCGCAATCATATATTTCTATCATCTCTATGTCATTAATGCTCCAGGCTATAGCATCCTTAACAGTATCATTAAGACTTCTATTATTGAAATAAATAAATGAAAACAGAGCGGCAACAATAATAACTAAACCTATGATAATACCTTTGTAGAAAGGGTTCTTCTTTATTTTCTTATCGATATCCTGTACCATAGCAGAATCTCCTTTCAGCAATACATCAAGAGAAATATGAAACATATCGCTGATTTTTACTATTGTACATAAATCAGGATAGCTTTTTTCATTTTCCCAATTTGAAACAGTCTGTCTTGTTACATGAAACTTTTCTGCAAAAGCTTCTTGTGTCAGTCCTTGTTCTTTTCTGATTTTTGCAATCATCTGACCTAACTGCATCTTTTCTTCCTCCTTACGCTTTTATTGTAACTGTATATGCTGAAACAGCAAGCAATTCCTCTTTTACATTCCTTATTTTCATCGCAAATATTCTTTGCACTCCCCATATTTAAGCTTTCCCTTCAATTTTCGCCTGCATAACCATCTTCAAAGTATTAATGACTCACACCCAAAATGAATAGGGGGCCGTTGGGGCGTTATGACAACCGCCGGACGCTATGCGTGCTGATGATTACATACTCTGTATTATTCCAGTTTGTAATTATGCTTTGCCCTGTGAATACTCTTGTTATTCATTTCACACACAAAAAATAGCGCCCTCGCTCTGGTAAAGTAAGGCGCTATTTCTTGTAAAACCTTATTCGCCGACGGTCAGATGTACGCTGACCAACGACCTTCTTGTTAAGTATATTATATGTCAAACAGAAGGTTTTTTAACAAAATCTTTTTCCATTCATTCCCGCGCCCTGACCGGACAGTATCATCAATATGTATAAAAGAAGCCGGGTTCCCAATCTAAGCGGGTTCCCGGCTTTCTGTTTCTTATTTCATCACGATATTAATAATCTTCTTTGGAACATAGATTTCTTTCACTACGTTGCCTGTCAGCTTATCGGCAATCGCTTCTTTTCCTGCGGCAATGGCTTCTTCTTTGGAAGTCTCTGCGCTGATGCTGATAACGGCTCTTGTCTTTCCGTTGATCTGTACAGGGATCTCGATCTCATCGTCTTTCATTGCTTCCTCATCAGCTTCCGGCCAACGGGTATGGAACACAGAATCCTCATGGCCATATTCCTGCCACAGTTCTTCTGCCACATGAGGAGCAAAAGGAGCCAGGAGCTGGATAAAGGTTTCAATAGTTTCTTTATCGATTCCGCCAGTCTTCTTTGCCAGGTCAATAAGTTTATTATTATATTCCATGAAACCGGAAATTACGGTATTCAGGCTGAAGCTTTCCAGACGCTGGGTAACGTCGTAAACCAATTTGTGACGGATCTTCACCATTTCTTTTGTCTCTGCCACGTTAGCGTCTTTGCTGTCCATAGCCAGCTTCCAGAAACGATTCAGGAAACGGTAAACGCCGTCGATTCCTCTGTCATCCCATTCTGCATCCAGTTCCGGCGGACCTACGAAAAGTTC
>DWUX01000061.1 GCA_019120545.1 Candidatus Blautia stercoripullorum
CATTTCCTCATCGTCCCGCACCTGAAAAGGATGGTCCGGGAATGTGTGAAGGTCGGTCAGCGGCAGGCGGACCACCACTTCTTCCTGGGGTGGCTGCTGGGCAGGCGGGGCGGTTTTCTTTCGTCCCCTGGCAGGTGACGCGGGCTTGTCGCTCAATGCTTCTCACCTCCATTGAGACACAAAAAGGAGGTTCAGCCCGGAACCCCCTTTCGCATCTGATTTTAGGCATAGAAAAACGGACATCAGCAGAAACACTAATGTCCGTCAATCCATCGGCTCACAAGAGCCGCTATATTCAGTTGTTAAGCAATTTTTGATAAATTGCTAAATCTTTGTCCGTAAAGACATTGAAAATTACTTGTTGAATGGAGCCGTCAGTTTCAAGAAAGCTCTTAACTGTCTTGATTGCGATTTCAGCCGCCCGCTCCTGGGGAAAATGGAAAACGCCAGTTGAAATACAGCAAAAGGCAATGGACTGGACCTCATTCTCTGCGGCAAGCTCCAAGCAAGATTGATAACAGCTTGCCAAGAGGTCACAATCACTTTTGCGAAGCGGTCCTGAAATAATAGGCCCAACCGTATGCAGCACATATTTGCAAGGAAGATTGTAGGCAGGCGTAATTTTAGCGGTTCCCGTTTCTTCCTCATGCCCTTGCGCCTGCATAATCTCGTTACACTTGATCCGCAGCTCGACGCCAGAAAGCGAGTGAACAATGTTGTCGATGCAGGAATGGCAAGGTTGCCAGCACCCCAATAGGGCGCTATTGGCTGCATTTACAATCGCATCACAACGCAGTGTCGTAATGTCTCCCTGCCAAAGCGTTATTTTCGGATCGTTCTTTACCCTCGGCAAGTCGCAGGCCACTGTAATTCCTCTTTGTCGGATCATCTCCGACAGGTATTCATCCTGAACTTTCAGGAAATCCTTTGAAGCCGGGTATGGAGGACGAACATTAAATAGAGAACGTAAAAGCCGCCATTGTTGATCCTCGGTGTCAGGGATGGCAAGGTTCTCGTACTGAGGCATCTCTCGCTGCAATTCCCTGATGAGATATATCCTTCTTTCTTCCTGTGTCATACCTTCACCTCCTTTAACCTTGAAAGTACATTACCAATGTCAGCGTTAATACAAATGGAACGGCCTCTAATCTCCGGCGGAGCAAATGCCTCTCCGAAATTGATACAGGCATAGGTGGCGTTCCGATTTGCATAGGTCATTTTCCAGAAAGGATATTTGATAATGACCGGTGTGTTGGCTCCTACGCCAAGCTCCAAATATAGCACTTTCAATCCATCGTGACGGGGCAACGTGGGACTAACTCTGTGGGGATCCTCATGTCCCTCTGCTCGGCGACCATCCGCCGGACTGCTTCTTCGTTGTCATACGTTTTCTGATGGCAGGGTTCCATACATTGCCAAAGGCCATAGTCCCCTTGCGTGTAAAATAGCCTGTGCTTGTCAAATCCAGCCTTCTGAAACTGGTGATCCACATTGGTAGTCAGTACGAAATAATCTTTATCCTGCACTAAAGACAACAGTTCTTGATAAACCGGCTTCGGGGCATCCAGATAACGATTGCAGAAAATGTATCGGCTCCAATAAGCCCAATGTTCTTCCAGCGTATCAAAAGGATAGAAGCCGCCGGAGTACATATCAGGAAAGTGATACTTGGCAATAAAGTCCGGGAAGTAATGCTCAAACCGCTCCCCGGTATATGTGAAGCCTGCTGATGTGGATAATCCAGCCCCGGCTCCGATCACAATCGCGTCGGAGCTGGCAAGCTGCTGGGATAATCTTTCTATCTGGTTCTGGTCCAAACTACACTACCTCTTTTCCTTGGGAAGTAATAAAAGCTGCGAATTTCTGAAACGGCTCACGGCCAGGTCTGACCGCGGCACATTCCCATGTGCCATACGTCAATCCTAATTCTGAGCGAAGTTCCTTGCAACGAAGCTGAAATGGATAGTCCAGAAACCGGCAGTAATCGTCAAAGAGAAGTTTTTCGTCTATCTCTAACGCCTTTGCCAGCCTCTTTGCCTTATCATAGGCAATGGGCATATAGCCAAGCTCATAGTTCAAAATCGTTGTCTCTGACATTCCGGTCATGTCTCCTAATTCCCGCCGCAGAAGGCCACGGTACTATCGATAATATCGGAGCTGTTCTCTCGGAGAGGCAGCAGAGGCAATCGAAACCCACGGAAATTCTAAGTGCAGCAGCATTCGATCTTGCTTGACCAGGTAAATCCCTGTGTGATTGAGTGAGGAATGGCATTATCAATACATCCGTGACAAGGATGAAAGCAGCCCAACATCTGAGAATTAGCCGCATTCACAATAGCCCCTACCTGCAGTCTGGTAATATCCCCCTGCCATACAGAAATCTTATCCCCGAAAGGCCTGTGGCTTCCATACTGCCTGGCCGCTGTGGGAATCTCTTCCAAAGTTACGATCCCTTTCTCCACTGCTTCTTCCCGGAGAAAGTCATCCTGTACTTTCAGAACCTCAGGGGCCATGGCTCCCGGCATACGGATGTTCATCAGGGACCGGAGAGCTCTCCGCTTCTCCTGATAATTTCTGCCAACTTCCAGATCCTTGTACCAGACAGAGTCCTTTTTAAACTCCTCCAGCAGATAATCCAGTCTTTCTTCCTGTTTTTTATTGATCATTACAAAGTTCTCTTCTTTCCTGTATTTTGAGAAAGCAATTTATATTGTATGCCTTACTCATTTTTATTGTAACTTATTATGTTACATTTACAAATAATCATAACATTTCTTCGCTGTAATGTCAATAGTTACATTAAATTCTATTCATTTTCGTTTCCTGACTATTCTTCCAGTATAGAATTTATAGTACAAAATTCTTCATTTCACCAACACATCAGAAAGAGAAACCTCCTGAAATTTTCCTGTCCCTCTGATAAATTTTGAAAAAGAAAAACTCTCCGCAAATGGTCAATAAAAATCCCCATTCACGTAGAGTTTTCTTTTTTACCCTATTATTTTACCGCGCCGATCAGCTGGTATATATCTTCAATCTGATTTTTCTCCATATATTCCCGGATGCCGCCAATGATCTCCAGTGTGGCATAGGGATTTATGAAGTTGGCTGTTCCTACCGCCACAGCGGAAGCTCCTGCCAGGATAAATTCCAGGGCGTCCTCGGCATTCTGGATACCGCCCATACCGATCACCGGGATCTTTACCGCCTGGGCAGTCTGGTAGACCATACGCACTGCTATGGGCTTGATACAGGGGCCGGAAACTCCCCCGGTCTTATTAGCCAGAGCAAAGGTCCTTCTGTTTACGTCAATCTTCATTCCCGTAAGAGTATTAATGAGAGAAACCGCGTCTGCCCCACCTGCTTCTGCCGCTTTTGCGATCTCGGCAATATCAGTCACATTGGGAGTCAGCTTCATGATCACCGGCTGCTTCGCGATCTTTTTGATCTGAGCCGTCAGCTCCTCCACATGTTTGGGATCCTGTCCGAAAGCCAGGAAATTAGCGTTTACATTAGGGCATGAAATATTGATCTCCAGCATGTCTACCGGCTCCTGGGCCAGTCTTTCTACCACTGCCAGATATTCTTCCGGGGCATGGCCGCAGACATTGACGATCACCTTCGTATCAAACTGCTGAAGGTAGGGGATATCCCTTTTGCAGAACACCTCAACTCCCGGATTCTGAAGGCCGATAGCATTCATCATCCCGCTGTGGATTTCCGCGATACGGGGTGTGGGATTACCCGGCCAAGGAACATCTGCCACCCCTTTGGTTACCACTGCTCCCAGCTTATTTAAGTCTACAAATTCACTGTACTCTGCTCCTGAACCGAAGGTTCCGGAGGCTGTCATAACCGGGTTCTTTAATTCTACTCCCCCGATCTTTACTTTCATATTCATCAAAGCTCCACCTCCGTACTTAAGAATACAGGACCGTCTTTGCAGATCCTCTTATTGTGTACCTGGGAATGGGCGTCTACTTCCTTTGACTTACAGACACAGGCCAGACAGGCGCCGATACCGCAGGCCATCCTCTCTTCCATAGAAATATAGCAAGGGATATCCTGTTCCTGGGCGTAGGATTTAATAGCACGAAGCATAGGAGCCGGCCCGCAGGCAAAGATCAGGTCTGCTTCCAGATGGTTTTCCCGGATAGCGTCCATTACATTTCCTTTGGTCCCCAGACTGCCGTCTTCTGTGGCGATCACAAATTTTCCCGCTTTTTCAAACTCTTCCTGAAGGAAAACATTTTTATCCCGGTATCCGGCAATGGCTGTCACCTCTCCCTGGCACTGTTTTGCAGTTTCCAGCATAGGAGGGATCCCAATGCCGCCACCCATAAGAAATACTCTTTTTCCTTTGGTTTCTTCCATTGGGAAACCGTTTCCCAGAGGTCCCAGGATATCAATAGTCTCTCCCGGCTGTTTTTTGGAAAATTCCCGGGTTCCCGAACCTGCGATCCTGTATACGATCCGCAGAGCTCCTTTTTCTTTATCGATCTCACAGATACTGATAGGTCTTGGCAGGATCCTGCCGGAATCCTGACAGTACAGAGAAATAAACTGTCCCGGCGCTGCCTGCCCGGCGATCTCTGCCGCTGACAGCCACATACTGTAGATATCCGGGCTGATCATCTCCTGGCTGATGATCCTGCTGGTCATTTTTAACTTTGCCATAGTCTCCTCCTTATTTTGCTGCCTTCAGGGCTCCGTCAATGTCAGCGATCATATCTTCTACGGCTGCCCTGGAAGCATCGCCGAAATTCTCTTCGCCGAATCTTGCATATTTTTCCTGTTTGTAGGCAGCGATGATACCTCTGGAAGAGTTGACGATAGCGCCAAGCCCGTCTTCGTTAAAGAAGTGTACCAGATCCTTTCCCTGGCCTCCCTGGGCGCCGTATCCCGGTACCAGGATGTAAGCCTTAGGCATGATCTTTCTCAGGACTTTTCCCATTTCCGGATAAGTAGCCCCTACTACTGCGCCTACATAGCTGTAGGAATCTCCCATACACTCTTCTCCCCACTGGGCAACCTTTTCTCCTACCAGTTCATAAAGAGGTCTTCCGTCAATAAGCCGGTCCTGGAACTCTCCGCTGGAAGGATTGGAGGTCTTTACCAGAACAAAAATTCCTTTCTTTTCTTCCTTGCATACATCAATAAAAGGCTTTACTCCGTCTGATCCCAGATAAGGATTCACTGTAGCAAAATCTTCGTCAAAAGCCGCGATCTTATTTTCTCCTACCTGTACCTTTCCCAGATGGCCTACGGCGTAGGCCGCAGAGGTGGAACCGATATCTCCTCTTTTAATATCTCCGATCACAACCA
>DWUX01000013.1 GCA_019120545.1 Candidatus Blautia stercoripullorum
ACCAATGTGATCACCATGATCACAGAAAATGAGGAAGTTTCACTTGAAAAGATGTTAAAAGAGGAGGCAGCCTTAAAAATTCTGGACCAGATCTTAAAGAGCATGGCTCAGGCAGAAGATCAGGCCTGAACCTTTAAGAACTAAAGCAGAAAGAAATTTCTGTGCCAAAAGTATTGTATCTCAGAAAAGAACGATAACAAGGAGGCAATTATGAAAAATTATCAGAACACAGCAGCCAGGCGGATGCCTGGAGATAACAGAAGACAGATCAGAAGTATGGTGCAGACCGCTATTTTCGGGGCGATCATTGTGATCATGGCTTTTACCCCTTTTCTCGGATATATCCCGCTGGGATTTACAAGAGCCACTATTATCCACATCCCCGTCATACTGGCGTCCCTGCTCCTGGGGCCCAAAAAGGGAGCGGGCCTGGGATTTCTTTTCGGTCTTACCAGTTTCATCAACAATACCATGAATCCGACAGTCACATCCTTTGTTTTTACTCCCTTTTATAATCTGGGGGAATTCAGCGGCGGGATCGGAAGTATCATTATCTGCTTCATCCCCAGGATACTGGTAGGAGTGGTCCCCTACTTTGTCTACAAGGGAGTGAAAAAATTCGGGACAGGCAAAGGCGTTTCCAACTTGGGACTGATCTTGGCGGGGATTTCAGGAGCCCTGGTCAATACTCTGCTGGTCATGAACATGATCTTCCTGTTTTTCAGAGAGGCTTATGCGGCGGCCAATGAGGTGGCTGTACAGGCCGTATACGGATTCATCTTATCTGTTATCGGGATTAACGGGGTTCCGGAAGCCATTGTGGCAGGAATCCTTACCTTCTTTATCGGCCGTGTGCTGATGAAAAAAAGTATCAGGGAAAGATTAGGTTTTACTTATGATTTTAGCGATTGATATTGGAAACACAAATATCGTTATTGGCTGTATCCAGAAGGGGGAGTGTCTTTTTGTAGAGCGGCTCTCCACTGTCCACACCAAGACAGAATTGGAATACGCCATTGATATTAAGAATGTCCTGGACCTTTATCATATCCGTAAGGACCAGTTAGAAGGAGGAATCATTTCCTCCGTGGTTCCCCAGGTGACCAGGGCGGCAAAACTGGCAGTGGAGAAAATAATAAAAAAAGAAGTCCTCATCGTAGGCGCAGGCATTAAGACAGGATTGAATATCCGGATCGACAACCCGGCTCAGCTGGGCAGCGATCTGGTGGTGGATTCTGTGGCGGGGATCGCCGAATATCCGGTGCCCCTGCTGATCTTTGATATGGGTACTGCCAATACAGTCTGTGTCATTGACCGGAATAAAAACTATATCGGCGGCATGATCTATCCGGGTATCGGGGTATCTTTGGATTCCCTCACTGCCCGGGCGTCACAGCTGGGAGGCATCAGCCTGGAGGCGCCGGAGCATATTATCGGGAAGAATACAGTGGAATGTATGAAAAGCGGTGTGATCTACAGCGCTGCGGCAGCCATGGACGGGATCATTGACCGGCTGGAAGAAGAACTTGGAGAGACTGCCACAGTCATCGCCACAGGAGGACTGGCCAAAAGAATTGTTCCCCACTGCAGGAGAAAGGTAATCTTAGATGATAATCTGCTGCTAAAGGGACTGTATATCATCTACCAGAAAAACCGGAAATGACCGGGGCTGACAAAGGCTGCTTAGGGAAACATAATAGTTTTATAAAATTCTGTTACTAAGAACATATGTCGGGTGAGTACCGCCGGAAGTTGAATTATCAAATTTCCGGCGGTATTTTTTCAGCCGCTTCTACCGCTATTTTTGCGATTTTTTGGTTTCCTGCTGTAGTCGCAAGGGTGTTTCTCCCCCCTATTCTGTGATCTTTTGGTTTTTTGCCGTAGTCATCTGGCTGTTTCTACCCCCAAATTTAGCGATTTTTTGGTTTTTTGCCGTAGTCACCCGGCCGCTTCTACCCCCAATTTAGCAATTTCTTGCTTTTCTGCCGTAGTCACCTGGCTGTTTCTACCCCCAATTTATCGATTTCTTGATTTCCTGCCATAGTCGCCTGGCTACTTCTACCCCCAATTTATCGATTTCTTAATTTTCTGCCGTAGTCGCCTGGCCGCTGCTACCTCCCATTTTTAATTTCCTCACTTTCAGGCCGAAATGAGGGAAAATTTCTATCGCCCCGCTTCTGACTTTCTCCATTCCGGGCCGAAGCTGACCGGCAGTAAACCGCAGTCTTAGATGCACAGTTTGAAATTCCTCCAAATAATTCTTGACTTCCTGTGTCAAGAATGTTATCCTACAAATAGGTTAGTGATAACTAACTAATGTGGATAATCATTTTAAAACAGGTTCTTCCGGGAAAAGACCGGACATCTTTTTCCAGAAGGACCTTACCGGAATCTGGCTGCCTGGCAGGCGGATAAAAGATATAGGAAAGGATGGTATTTCAGAGATGAAGAATAATCTGACCATTGAAAAAGTAATCGGAAGGGAGATCATTGATTCCAGAGGAAATCCTACTGTGGAAGCCCAGGTATATCTGACGGACGGGACCGTTGCTCTGGCGGCAGCTCCAAGCGGCGCCTCTACAGGAGAATTTGAGGCTCTGGAGCTGAGAGATAAGGACAAAGACCGTTTCCAGGGAAAGGGAGTCTTAAAGGCGGTAGAAAATATCAATACGGTAATCTGCCAGATCCTTACAGGGATGGATGCTTCAGACACCTATGGCATAGATAATGCTATGATCAAGTTAGATGGAACTAACGACAAATCTAATCTGGGAGCCAACGCTATCCTGGCAGTTTCTATTGCATGCGCCAGGGCTGCAGCAGCGTCTCTTCAGATCCCACTTTACCGTTTTCTTGGCGGCGTTTCAGGAAATAAACTGCCGGTTCCCATGATGAACATCTTAAACGGCGGCGCTCACGCGGCAAACACAGTAGATGTCCAGGAGTTTATGATCATGCCGGCAGGAGCTCCCAGCTTTAAAGAAGGACTTCGCTGGTGTACAGAGGTTTTCCACAGTCTTCAGGCTCTTCTGAAGTCAAAAGGACTGGCTACTTCAGTGGGAGATGAAGGGGGTTTTGCGCCGGATCTTGCCAGTGATGAAGAAGCCATCCAGTATATTCTGGAAGCTGTAAAGATGGCGGGATATGAACCGGGAAAGGATTTTGTCCTGGCTATGGACGCGGCTTCCAGTGAGTGGAAAGGGGAGAAGAAAGGCGAGTATATTCTTCCCAAATGCGGAAAGAAATTTACTTCCGCAGAGCTGGTGGAACACTGGAAAGGGCTCTGCGAGAAGTATCCTATCTACTCTATCGAAGACGGTCTGGATGAGGAAGACTGGGAAGGCTGGCAGATGCTGACAAAAGAGCTGGGAGACAAGGTACAGCTGGTAGGAGACGATCTTTTTGTTACCAATACCCAGAGACTTTCCAAGGGAATTTCTATGGGCTGCGGAAATTCTATCCTGATCAAGCTGAACCAGATCGGCTCTGTGTCAGAGACCCTGGAAGCCATTAAAATGGCCCATAAGGCAGGATACACCGCTATTTCCTCCCACCGTTCCGGAGAGACAGAAGATACCACTATCGCAGACCTGGCTGTGGCTTTAAATACCTGCCAGATCAAGACCGGAGCCCCCAGCAGAAGCGAAAGAGTTGCGAAATACAACCGCCTGCTGAGGATCGAGGAAGAACTGAAGGAAGCAGCCTGCTATCCGGGATTTGACGCATTTAACATCAAAAAATAAGGAGGATAACAGATGTCATTAATTGGTAAAAAAGTAAGTGATTTTAAGGTACAGGCCTATGTAAAGGGCGAATTCAAGGAAGTGACACAGGAAGATATCCTGGGACGGTGGAGTGTATTTTTCTTCTACCCTGCAGACTTTACCTTTGTTTGCCCTACAGAGCTGGAAGACCTGGCCAATAAATATGAAGAATTCCAGAAGATCGGCTGTGATGTTTATTCCGTTTCCTGTGACACCCATTACGTGCACAAAGCATGGCATGACGCTTCTGAGAGGATCCAGAAGATCCAGTATCCGATGCTGGCAGATCCTACAGGAAAACTGGCCAGAGACTTTGATGTGATGATCGAAGAAGACGGGCTGGCGGAAAGAGGAGATTTTATTGTGAATCCTCAGGGAGAGATTGTGGCTTACGAGGTGACTGCAGGAAACGTAGGAAGAAATGCAGATGAGATCTTCCGCAGAGTCCAGGCTTCCCAGTTCGTGGCAGAACACGGAGATGAGGTTTGCCCGGCAAAATGGCAGCCTGGAGCAGAGACACTGAAACCAAGTCTTGATTTAGTAGGATTGTTATAATGGCGGATAAATTTTATGACGGAGTGATCATCGGCGGCGGCCCGGCAGGGCTTGCCGCTGCCATTTATCTGGCCAGAGCCCGGTACCGGGTCCTGGTCGTTGAAAAAGAGACCATGGGAGGGCAGATCATCATTACCTCAGAGGTGGTCAATTATCCCGGAGTCCTTCACACAGATGGGAAAAAACTAACAGAAGAAATGAGGAAACAGGCCCAGAATTTCGGCGCCGAATTTTTAAAAGCCCAGGTGACCGGTCTTGTTCTGGAAGGAGATAAGAAAAAAATCCTGACAGATAAAGGTGAGATCCAGGCCCTGGGAGTGGTCCTTGCCACAGGAGCAAGCCCCAGACAGGCGGGATTTACAGGGGAGGAAGAATTCCGGGCCAGAGGAGTGGCCTACTGCGCTACCTGTGACGGCGAGTTCTTTACAGGGAAAGATCTCTTTGTAGTAGGGGGCGGATTCGCCGCAGTGGAAGAAGCCCTTTTCCTTACCAGATATGCCAGAAAGATCAGGGTGGTGGTAAGAGGAAAACAATTCAGCTGCGCCGGATCTGCTGTGGAGGAACTTCTGGCTCATCCGGATATTTCCGTATCCTTTGAAACAGAGATCACAGAAGCCGGGGGAAGGGATATGCTGGAGTATGTGGTCCTTAGAAAGAAAGACACAGGGGATACCTTTACTGTTCAGGCAGAGGAGGGAGAGAACCTGGGAATCTTTGTTTTTGCAGGCTATGTCCCGGCCACAGAATTGTTCCGGGATCAGGTAAAGGTCAGCGATAAAGGCTATCTTCTGGTAAACCGGAAACAGGAGACTAACGTGCCCGGAGTTTACGGGGCAGGCGACGTCTGCGAGAAAGAACTGCGTCAGGTAGTCACAGCCGTATCCGACGGGGCAGTGGCTGCCACCTCCATGGAAAAATATCTTTTCTCCATGTATCAGAAGCTGGGGATCAAAAGAGAGAGAAGAAGTACAAAGAAGGTAAAAAAGCCGGTACAGGCAGAAGAAAAGAAAAAAACATCTGCCGGCGAGGAAGGCTTTCTTACAGGAGAAATGAAAGAATCTCTGGCTCCGGTATTTGCCAGATTTGAAAAGGAAATCCTGGTAAAGGTTTATCTGGATGATTCCTATTTGTCCCGGGAGGTGGAAGGATTTGTACGGGAGATGGAACCCTTAAGCGAAAAGGTCCGTTATGAGATACAGGGGGCTGGAGCAGAAGGAGTAACCTGCCCTTCTCTGCGGATCTGTGATAGCCAGGGGAATTACCTTGGAGCAGAATTCCACGGAGTTCCCGGAGGCCATGAATTTAATTCTTTTATTATCGCTCTTTATAATGGAGCAGGCCCCGGCCAGTCCATGGGAGAGGATATCCGGCAGCGGATCCAGAAGATCACTGGGAAGACGAATCTGAAGATCGCAGTTTCCCTGTCCTGCACTATGTGTCCGGATGTGGTCATGGAAGCCCAGAAGATCGCACTGGAAAACCCGCTGGTCACAGCGGAAATGTTTGATCTGGTCCATTATCCGGATCTGAAAGAAAAATATCAGATCATGAGCGTTCCCTGCCTGATCATAAATGACAGCAGGATTTCCTTTGGGAAAAAGGGGATCGGACAGATCTTAGATCTGCTGGAAGAGATTTGAAAAGATAGAAAAACATCGTTAGAAAAGATACCCCTGGAGGGTTCTCATATAGGACAGAGTCCTGAGAACCCTCCAGGGGTATCTTATGCAGAAGGATCAGAGGTGTTTTCTTTTATAAGTCAGCAGCAGGCTGGAGTTAATGATCACCAGCACAGATCCTGCATTATGGACCAGAGCGCCTACCACCGGGTTCAGGATCCCGGTGATAGCCAGGATGATAGCGATAAAATTCAAAGTCATAGAAAAGGTCAGATTACATTTTATAGTAGTCATCATTCTTCTGGAGAGTGATACCAGGTGAGGCAGTTCTTTGATATCATCATTGACCAGAGCAATATCTGCCGCGTCCACGGCAATATCGCTTCCCACCCCGCCCATGGCAATGCTGACATGGGCTTTTTTCAGCGCAGGCGCATCGTTAATGCCGTCTCCGATCATGCAGACCATCTCCTTTTTCTCCTGGGAAGAGGCTATATAATTCAGCTTATCTTCCGGGAGACAGCCTGCGTGTACGTTGTCAATATTCAGCTGTCCGGCGATGGCCCTGGCAGCGTTTTCGTGATCTCCTGTCATAAGTACAGGGGTAAGCCCAAGCTGCTTTAACTGGGAAATCATTTCAGGGGCAGTTTCCCGGAGGGTATCCCACAGAGCTGCAAATCCGCCGAAGCTTTTTTCAATCCCCAGATAAATAAGGGTGCAGCCTTTCTGTATGTAAGAAGCCGCCCGCTTCATGGCTTTTACCGGTATGGAAATACCGTTCTCTTCCAGCAGGGAAGTATTGCCTGCTAAAATATGAGTCTGGCCGATGACAGCCTGAACCCCTTTTCCGGGAAGCATAGAGAAAGAATCCGGCATTTGAGGCGCGTTTTCCGGATAGGACTTTTTATACCCCTGGACAACTGCTTTACCCAGGGGATGTTCTGAACGAAGCTCTGTTTCAGCGGCAAGACGATACAGATTTTCTTCAGAGATATCCGGCGCAAAATTTTCTACGGCGGCTACCTGAGGCTTTCCATAGGTAAGGGTCCCTGTTTTGTCAAAGGCAACTTTTGAGACCTGGGCCAGACGTTCCAGGGCGTCTCCCTCCCTTACAAGAAAACCATGTTTAGTAGCATTTCCGATAGCTGCCATGATGGCAGTGGGAGTTGCAAGGACCAGGGCGCAGGGGCAGAAGACTACCAGTATAGTCACTGCTCGTATGATCTCTCCGGATATCAGCCAGGTCAGGGCAGCGGCAGTTAAGGCGATGACCACGATCCAGGTGGCCCACCGGTCTGCCAGCCTTACGATCTTGGCTTTCCCTGCGTCGGCAGACTGGACCAGACGGATCATCCTCTGGATAGAGCTGTCTTCTCCTACCCGGGAAGCTTTCATATCAAAAGAACCGAATTGATTCACAGTTCCGCTGGATACTTCATCTCCCGGGCCTTTGTCCACAGGGAGAGATTCCCCTGTCATAACTGCCTGATTTACAGAAGTCTCTCCGGAGAGGATCACGCCGTCTGCAGGGATTGTCTCTCCCGGCAGTACCCGGAGCAGATCTCCTACGGCAACTTCCTTTGCCGGAATGATCTCCTCTTTTTCATTTTTGATCTTTCTGGCCGTCAGAGGGGTGAGATGGACCAGTTTTTCGATGCCGGCTCTGGCTTTGGCTACAGTAAGCTCTTCCAGCAGAGAACCGATCTGCATGATGAATGCCACTTCTCCCGCAGCGAAAATTTCTCCGATGACCACAGAAGCGATGAGAGCCAGGGATACCAAAACATCAGCTTTTATATCCAATCTGGTGACAAGTCCCTCCACAGCTTCTATGATAATGGGAATTCCGCAGAGTACAATGGCGATCCAGGCAGCGTCAAAGGCCGCGCTTTCCGGCTCCAGAAAACTGACCAGCAGGGAAATACCTGAGATAACCAGAAATAAAATACTTCTTTTTGTTTCATTGAGAAACAGGTCTTTAAAAAATGGGATCATAGTACGCCTTCTTTCTTTATAATATACATATAGGGGTATAAGTATAATATACCCATGGGGGTATATGAGTCAAGGAGTTTTTGGGAAATTTTTTATCAAGGAGATTAAGCTTCATGACTTAGAACAAAGATCAGACAATTGTAGAAAAACTGTATCAAGATTTGGGAAAACAGGGCGGCTTCAGTTCTGCGGAAAAAATATATTCTGAAAACCATGAAATAAAAAAAGTCTCTGGAAGAGAGTTTTGCAGACTCTTTTTGGAGACTTTTTCAGTACAGTTATAATAATTTTATCGGTATCTGATCAGGACATTCTGGAGAAATGTTCGATGGCTTTGGCGAATTCCGCGATAGTCTTATCCGCATCCCCATGTTCAATGCCGTCTCTCACACAGTGGTTTAAATGGCCTTCCAGAACAACCTGTCCTACTTTGTGCAGGGCACTTTTGGCGGCGTTTATCTGTATCAGGATATCTTCACAGGGAACGTCCTCATCGATCATTTTGTCTATTGCGTTTAACTGTCCCATAATTTTCTTCATGCGCCGGTGAAGATTGGGAGCGTCCATGCATTGTTTCATAGTCGATTACCTGCCTTTTCTGAAGTATAAGGGTATTATAGCACCTGAAAGAAAATATGGAAAGTGGTATAAAATCCTTGACCTATACCTGGCTCCAGGTTGTATCCTTATACCAGAAGTATTAAGAGAAAGGATGAAGGACTATGACCATAGCAGAAGTCAGTAAAAAATATGATATTTCTCAGGACACACTCCGTTACTATGAAAGGATCGGACTGATCCCTCCGGTGCCCAGGACTAAAAGCGGGATCCGGAACTACGATGAAGCTTCCTGCGGCTGGGTGGAGCTGATGAAGTGCATGAGAAAAGCCGGCGTACAGATTGAGGCTCTTATTGAGTATGTGGATCTTTTCCAACAGGGGGATGCCACTTTGGAAGCCAGAAAAAATATTCTGGTGGATCAGAGAGATCAGCTGGTTGCCCGGATGGAAGAAATGCAGGAATCTCTGGACCGGCTGAATCAGAAAATTGAAAATTATGACCGTGATATGAGAAAGGCTGAAGAACATCTGAGAAACCTGGAAGAGAAGCGCCAGGAGGCATAAAGGAATAAAGCTAAGGAGAAATGTATGGAGAGCCTGAAAGAAATCTGCAGCCGTATCGAGCTGCAGAAGGAAGCAGAAAAAGCTATTTTAGCAATGGAAGAGAAGCAGGAGTTTTCTCAGGAAGATAAAGAGATTCTGAGACTCACAGAGGCAGAGAACTGGGAGAAGGCCAGAGAAAGTCTGAAAAAATCCATAGGGGAGGATCCTCAGGGAATGAAAATCCTCTGCTGTATGTTAAAAGCTGCTGCGATATCCCTGGAGAAATATAGGGAGCAGGAGATCGAAGATAGGGTTTTCGACGATACCATGAAATGTTTTACCAGGTTTGTGGAAGAACATAAGGCCAGCTACGGCATTTATGGTTTTGACCGGGACTTCTGGACCGGCAGGCAGCTTTCCCTCCAGCTTTTCCGTCTAGGAGAACTGGAATATGAAAAGAAGGGACACAAGGAGGGAGAAAGATATATTTCCATCCACATTCCCTCAGATGCGCTCCTGACTCCTGAGAAGATCAGGGAGTCTCTTTCCAGAGCCAAAGTCTTTTTTGAAAAGCAGGATCCTTCCTGGGAGAATGTTCCTTATAAGTGCTGTTCCTGGCTTCTCAGCCCGGCCTTAAAGAATCTGCTGGGAAAAGATTCCAGAATCTTGAAATTCCAGGAAATGTTTCAAATAGAAGAAGTTTACAAAGATTCAGATGAATTTATGGAATGGGTGTTTAAAAGAAAAGATATTCCTCTGGAAGAGCTGCCGGAAGACACCTCTCTCCAGAAAAATATGAAGGCCCACCTGCTCTCCGGCGGCTGGGTAGGAGAAGGAATGGGCAGCTTAAAACCAGAATAGGAACTGCTGCATTCTGGATCACTGCTGAAAATTTTTTAAGGCGGCAGCTACAGAACGGGACATTTCCAGAGAAAAATCTGCCTGATATTTTCTTTTGCAGAAGCGTTCCATCCAGGAATCAAAGTCTTCCCCTTTTAAATCTGCGATGTTTTGTCGGATTTCCTCCTGAGAGAACTGAGGGTAGGTATTTTCATGGACAATAAAATCAAGAGGGGCTCTCTTTGGCTTTTCTCTTTCCTTCTGCTGAACTGTGGGATAACCGAACACCAGCATAAGGGCAGGAAATACAAATTCAGGCAGACCGAGCAGCTCTTTGTGGATTTCATAGTTTTCCATAATGTCTCCGATATAGCAGGAGCCGATCCCAAGGCCTTCTGCAGCGGTGACAGCGTTCTGAGCGGCGATGGCTGCGTCTTCCACCGCAAGGAGAAAATCTCCCGGGCCGGGTCTTCTGGGAGAACATCCTGCCAGAGTAAAGGCCTGGTACCATTTTTGAAAATCAGCGCAGAAGATCAGGACTATTTTTCCTTTGGCGATGAAGGGCTGGTTGTCACAGGTCACTGCCAGGCGGTCTTTTAAGTCCTGGCTGGTAATATCCAGGATCGTATAGAGCTGCTGATTGCCGGCGGTAGGCGCTTCCATGGCGGCTCTGAGAATCAGTTCTTTGCAGTCTGGAGAAATCTCCTGATCTGTATAGGAGCGTATGGATTTTCTTTCTGTCAGGCATTTGATTATTTCATTCATAATGATTCCCTCCTTTTAGGCTTCATTTCTGAAGCGTTTCCTGTTTTGTATGTGAGTTCTGACGAAAGCCTCCCTAATTATAAGAAAAAAGGATTTTTTTGTCCACTGTCTTTGGGGTTTTCCTTGAAGGCGGGGGAAAAAATGATTATAATAGGAAATATAAGTGCGGAAGGGAGGATTTTTCTATGAAGGATAGTAATTGCGCATATTGTATGGGAGGGGAATTGCTGGATCAATTTGGCATTAAGATCTGCGATCTGGACGTGAGCCAGCTGATCTTATTTAAGGAGCAGAGCAAACCGGGAAGATGTATTGTGGCTTATAAAGATCATGTAAGTGAGATCGTAGATATCAGTGATGAGGAAAGAAACCGCTTTATGGCAGATGTGACAAGGGCGGCCAGAGCTCTTCACAAAGCATTTCACCCGGATAAAGTAAACTATGGCGCTTACGGAGACACTGGCTGTCATCTCCATATGCATCTGGTTCCAAAATATCAGGGGCAGGATGAATGGGGCGGCGTTTTTCAGATGAATCCGAATAAAAAATATCTCAGCCAGGCAGAATATGATGAGATGAGCGAAAAGATCAAAGCCTGCCTTTAACTAAAGAAGAAACAGAAAAACAGCCGGGAGGATGAAAAAAATCTCATTCCCCGGCTGTTTTTCGCAGGCTTCGGTTATAGGGCCGCGTATATATCCGCCAGGATCTTCAGCAGAAATTCCTGATCAAAGCGGCTGGTATCTATGCACATCTGATAATTGTTCAGATCTTTCCATTTCTCATCAGTAAAAAATTCATAGTAGGATTTTCTGGTCTTATCCATTTTTTTCACTAATGCCCGGGCGCTTTTTTCTTCTCTGCCCAAACGTTCCATGATGGACTGAACCCGGTATTCAAAAGGTGCATAAACAAACAGGCTGAAGCACTTGTCCCCCAAAATATAATTTGCGCATCTTCCTACGATGATGCAGTCTTCTTTCTGCCCAAGTTCCCGGATGATCTGACTTTGGGTTTCAAACAGGACATCATTCATAGGATGAAAATGATACTGAGGCTGCATCTGCATTTGCTCTTTTACAGGAAGCCGCCACTGACTGGCTTTTTTTTCATCTACCTTTTCCAGTTCTTTATAAGGAATCTGATTTTTCTCACTGGCCATCTGGATCAGTTCTTTATCGTAAAAACCAATCCCCAGTTTTTCTGCCAGCGCTTTTCCCAACAGCCTTCCCCCGCTGCCGTACATCCGGTTAATTGTAATAATACGATGTGCCATAGAGATACCTCCTTTGCATTAACACGATGCTTTTCTTTTCTATAATTATAGCATAAACTATGGAAATACTCTATGAAAAGAAGAAGATAAAACAATAAAATATATGAATGTCTGAGAAGCCGGAAGTAAATGAAAATGGCGGTTGCAGTTGCTTTTTCTGGAATTTTATATTATATTAAAGAATGAAATGCCCAAAAAAGGGAAAAATAGAACCACTTCTAAATACGTGTTATTTGAAAAGTAGAAAAAGGAGAAGTAAAATGGCAAACAGAAACGGTGAAAAAACCGCGAAACAGGTAAAAAAGAAAAAAAAGCGGAATAACCGTGTTTTTCGCGCTGTAGGAAAATTCCTGGTGATCATACAGATACTTCTGACCCTGGTTTTCATAGGACTGACCTGGAGATTAGGTATGATTCCGGAGAAATATGTGGCAGGACTTGCCGGGATTCTTCTGATATTCGCAGTGTTTTTGTTTACTCTGCAGGTGATTTCCAGAGGAAAAGCGATTGTCAGCAAACTGTTCAGCGTTCTGATGTCCGCGGTTCTGATCTATGGTTCTGTATATCTGTACAGAACACATGATGCAGTCTGGGATATCAGCGGAGATACTCTGGGAACAGAGGTAGACAGTATGCTGGTAGCGGTAAGAAGTGATGACCCTGCCGAAACGGTAGCGGATACAGCGGACTATATATATGGGATCCAGCATGCGGAGGACGGCAGTGATATAGACAAGGCTATGGAAATGGTAAACAGAGATGCAGGAACAGAGGTAGCAACTGCCGAGTACAGTAATCTGAATGAGCAGGCGGGAGCTCTTCTGGACGGCAGAGTCCAGGCTATCGTTTATAATGAAGGCTACGGCGGTATCCTGGAAGAGGTTTATGATGATTTCCAGAGCCAGATAAAGATTATTGCTCAATATAGTATTGAAAGTGATACAGACAATGCTGTTCTGGACAGGGCGGAAGAAGTAAATGTGGAAGATGAGACTTTCAATATTTATATCAGCGGAATTGATGTCTATGGTCCGGTGAGTACGAAAAGCCGAAGCGATGTAAATATTATCGCTACGGTAAATCCCACCACAAAACAGATTCTTTTGACAAATACACCAAGAGATTATTATGTTGTCATACCTGGTGTAAGCGGCAGTACAAAGGATAAGCTGACCCATGCCGGTATCTACGGAGTCGAAAGTTCCATGGCAACCTTGGAAAATCTGTATGATATTGATATTCCGTTTTATGCAAGAGTCAATTTTACATCTTTGATCACGTTGGTAGATGCTATGGGTGGGGTAGATGTAAATTCTGAATTTGCTTTTACTACAAGCGGTGAAGGCGGAGCAGTCATGAATGTACAGAAAGGTCTGAACCATTTTGACGGCAAGCAGGCCCTGGCATTTTCAAGAGAACGTTATAACCTGGCAGGCGGGGATAACCAGAGAGGAAAGAACCAGATGGCGGTTATCCAGGCTATGATCAAGAAGATGCTGACTCCTGAAATGTTGTTGAAGGCACCGGATCTGATTTCACAGGTCAGCGACAGTGTAGAGACTAATATGGCTATGGACCAGATTCAGGAGCTGATCCAGACCCAGCTGAACACCGGCGGGGATTGGAATGTAAAGACCATAGCAGCTGAGGGAACCGGTGAAAGCAATTACTGTTACTCTATGCCGGGAACCGCCTTGTATGTTATGGAGCCGGATCAGGCAAGCGTTGACAATATTAAAAATGAAATGCAGGCTGTGGTTAATGGCGAGATCCTTACCCAGTAAATAAAAGAGAAAAATCCTCTGCGATGCGCGGGGGATTTTTCTATTACAAAGAGAAGAGATTTTGAGTTTAAAAGCAAAAACTTTAAGGACGCAGATAAGTTCTCATATTTTTTAGGGCGTGTTTTTCCAAACGGCTGACCTGAGCCTGGGAAATACCGATTTCCTGTGCAACTTCCATTTGTGTTTTTCCCTGATAAAAACGCATTTCAATGATATTCCGTTCTCTTTCATCCAATCGTTTCAGGGCCTCTTTCAGGGAAAGGTCTTCTACCC
This sequence comes from Candidatus Blautia stercoripullorum, assembly GCA_019120545.1. Taxonomy (GTDB): domain Bacteria; phylum Bacillota; class Clostridia; order Lachnospirales; family Lachnospiraceae; genus Blautia; species Blautia stercoripullorum. The sequence continues at coordinate 13,975 of DWUX01000013.1, forward strand.
AATTTTCTTCTTTATTCTTTTTATCGCTGATCTGATCCATTACATACAAAGTATCGCCGCCCTCGGTATAGACCGGTTCATATAAGCTCACAGGACTCTGGATTGCATCCAGGGCATAGACGATTTCTTCCTTTTCAATTCCGATTTCTTTGGCAATTTCACTGATCGTAGGTTCCTTCAGATTCTGTTTTACATAATTTTCTTTTGCATAAATTGCCTTGTATGCAGTATCCCTTAGAGAGCGGCTGACCCGGATAGAATTATTATCTCTGAGATAACGGCGGATTTCTCCGATGATCATTGGAACAGCATAAGTAGAAAATTTTACATTTAAGGTAGTGTCAAAATTATCAATGGCTTTTATCAGGCCGATGCAGCCGATCTGAAATAAATCGTCAGGATTTTCGCTGCTGCTGGAGAAACGTTTGATAACGCTTAATACCAGGCGCAGATTTCCTTTAATGTACTGTTCTCTCGCTTCCATGTCACCTTGCTTAATACGTTTAAACAACACCTCTTTTTCTTCATTTGTAAGAACCGGAAGCCGTGAAGTGTTCACTCCGCAGATTTCAACTTTGTTCAGTGCCATAGCAAGAATCCTCCTATCAAGTAATGGGAAAACTGTAAAATCAGATGTTCTCTTTAAAATGATTCTCACCATGCAGTGACAATATACGATAAAGGGAAAAATTTAATAAAGTTTTAGTCCTTGACAAAAAATGAAAAAGAGAGAAGTTTTTTCATTGAATAATGGTCAGATTTCTTTTATACTAAAAAAGTAACATGTTACAAAAAACCGGATTTTGTTCGGAATAATGAAATCACAGTATTAAAAAAGAGAGGAGGCGGTTGCCTATTGTGAATGAAAAATTAAAGGAAAAAATCCAGGAATCTCTGTCCAGTGTTCTGCCTATTACAGTCATTGTGTTGATTTTGAGTATCAGTCTGGTGCCTATGGAAATCGGTACCCTTGCCCTTTTCCTTACGGGGGCGGTTCTCTTGATCGTAGGCATGGGATTTTTCCAGCTGGGAGCAGAGATGGCCATGACACCTTTGGGTCAGAGTGTGGGAGGACGCTTAATTAAAAGCAAGAAGATTATTCTTATCATTTTAGTGAGCTTTTTTATGGGGGCCATTATTACCATAGCAGAGCCGGACCTCCAGGTTCTGGCAAATCAGGTGGCTTCTGTGCCTAACCAGGTGTTGATCTGGACGGTGGCTGTGGGAGTCGGCATATTTCTTGTGGTGGCTGTGCTGCGTATCATCTTTCGGATCAGCCTTCCTATGATGTTGTTAGTATTTTATATTCTTTTGTTTCTGTTGTCTTTCTTTTCTCCGGATTCTTTTACAGCTGTAGCCTTTGACTCCGGAGGAGTGACTACCGGGCCTATGACAGTACCCTTTATTATGGCTCTCGGCGTGGGGTTTTCTGCTGCGAGAAGTGACAGAGAAGGTGCAAGCGACAGCTTTGGCCTTGTAGCGCTGTGCAGTATCGGACCTATTATGATGGTTCTTCTTCTTGGAATTTTTTATAATCCTGAGGAGGCTGTCTATACTGCAACGGAAATCGCAGATATCGCCACTACTCAGGATGTGGTAAAACAGTTCATTTTGGCTGTGCCGGAGTACAGTAAAGAAGTTGTTGTCAGTATCCTGCCTGTTGGAGGAGTATTCTTACTGTTTCAGGTATTTACCCGGATCTTCCATAAACGTCAGGTCCTGAGAATGGTGGTAGGTTTTGTCTATACCATCGTCGGTCTGATCTTATTTCTGACAGGCGTAAACGTAGGCTTTGCTCCTGTGGGAAGTCTTCTGGGAAGCGGTCTCGGAGAAAGTGTATTCAAGTGGTCTTTGATACCGATAGGGATCATTATCGGTTATTATATTGTAAAAGCTGAGCCAGCTGTACAGGTTCTTAATAAACAGGTAGAGGATCTGACAGGAGGAACTATTTCCCATAAGATGATGAACTCAGCTCTTTCATTGGGAGTAGCCTGTGCAGTTGCTTTATCTATGGTCAGGGTCTTGACAGGAATCAATATTTATTGGATTATTATTCCCGGATATATTATAGCGATCATCATGAGCCGTTTTGTCTCTCCGGTATTCGTGGGTATTGCCTTTGACTCCGGCGGTGTTGCCAGCGGCCCTATGACTTCTACATTTCTGCTGCCTTTGGCAATGGGTGCTTGTACGGCGGTAGGAGGAAATGTGGTTACAGATGCATTTGGGGTGGTGGCTTTGGTAGCCATGGCGCCATTGCTTGCCATTCAGATCATGGGTCTGATCTATATGCATAAATCAAAAGCTGTGTCTCAGGTTGCAGAAGAATTTTCTGAAGATACGGTTGTTGAGATTGAGGAGGATTTTGAATGAGTACGCTACAGGAAGAAAAGCCCGCCGCTCTGCGGTTGATTATTTTTATCATGAGGGAAGAGGATGAAAAAAAGTTAGAAGCAATGCTGGATTCCATGTGCGTTCCTATATGGTATCAGTGCAGAGGCCAGGGAACTGCTCCTTCAGAGATCATGGATATTTTTGGCCTGGGAGGAACGCTCCGTCTGCTCACGATTGGGCTGCTGCCTAAGACAGACGCTAATGAAGTGCTGAAGAAAATGGGGGAGAAGTTTTCTTTTCATCAAAAGGGCAGAGGAATCGCGCTTACGATCCCGATAACCGGGCTTCAGACGCCTATGCTTCAGATACTGCAGCAGGAAGTACGGAGAGATATTGACCAGCGTGAGATAAAAAGAAAGATTCAGGAAAGGATTAAAGGGGATATGGCTGAAATACATGAAAAATTGAAATATAATGTGATTTGGGTATCCGTAGCGGCAGGCTACAGTGATCAGGTTGTAGATACAGCCAGAGAAGCAGGAGCAAAGGGCGGAACTGTCATGAGGGGAAGACGCCGGAATTCCGAACATGTAAGCCAGCGTTTCGGTATTTCTCTTCAGGAGGAGCAGGAGTTTGTGATGATCATTGTGCCAAAAGAGAAGAAGGTGCAGGTAATGTCTGCAATCTGCAGTTCCTGCGGTCTGCACAGCCCGGCTCATGGGGTAGTAGTTTCTCTTCCGGTGGATGAAGTGATCGGATTGGAAAAATAATAAATTTTTTGAAAAAAAGTGTTGACATTTCTCTTGGATTCAGTATATAATAGCAAAGCAGTCAGCGATAACGCTGATTAAGAACGGGATCTTAGCTCAGCTGGGAGAGCATCTGCCTTACAA
>DWUX01000062.1 GCA_019120545.1 Candidatus Blautia stercoripullorum
CTTGAGATACCCAACAATATCTTTAACTAAGGGAAACGGGACAAAGCTATCCGGATTTAGATAACCTTGGGGCATTGTGCAAATTGTATGGAGTGACCGCAGATTATATTCTGTATGGTGAAGATACAAAAACTCAGAAAAACCGATTTTATAAAAAAGTGAAATGGATAATTTTCGGTCTTATGTCAGGAAGTGGAGCAATACTGTGCTGCCTGCTGCCCCTTTTCGCAAGTATGTATCAGCAGTCAGAATTCAGAACCTGGGGGAGCTGCTATACAAACGCCAATGATTATATTACAGAATGGCCGGTTTTAGGGATCCTGATCATTGCTTTAGCCTTGTTGCTGATTGGTATAGCGGGAATTTTCCTGAGTTATCTAATCTCTAAATATGAAAATAGCATTCAGGAGTTTATTTCTGACTGGATCAGCAGTTGGAAACAATAAAAGCGGAGGGAACAATGGATATAAATTATGGGGACATCATAGTCCTGAACAGTGAATTAAAAAGAAAAAACCTAAGATATCATGTAAGTTATAAAAATGAAAAAACGGCCTGCATAGAGCCGCCGGGGGAATGCTGCCAGACAGAAGAATTAAATGAAAAAACACTGGAATGCATTCAGGATTATTATAAAAAGAAAAATATCACCGTCCATTTTACAGAAGACGGACTGTATTTTTCCTGTGAAGAGTCATAAGATTGGCAGAAAAGGGAGAAGCATATGATGAGAGACTTGAAAATTGAAAATAAAATGTATGAAATTGCTACAGAGCTTATCAAGGAAAGATATCCTACAGGCTGGGGAGGGGCCGCTGTGATACACACCAAACAGGGAAGCTATTTTACAAGCGTTGCCCTGGAAAGCGCCAATTCCTCTGTGCTGCTATGTATAGAAACAGGGGCTATGTGCGAGGCACACAAATATAATGAGAAGGTGACACATTGTCTGTGTGTGGTAAGAGATGATGAAAATTCTCCATTTAAGGTCTTGTCACCTTGTGGAGTGTGCCAGGAAAGACTGCGGTACTGGGGAGAAGATGTGCAGGTAGGAGTGACTACGGAGGATAATTCTCTGCTGTTTGTTACTTTGAAGGAAATGCAGCCTCATCACTGGTGCCAGGCATATCCTCCGGAGGAACTGGAACATTATGAAGAGAAATAACCGAAAATACGTGAATACAGGAGTAAGGAGCACTGGCTCATAGATACAAAGAGACAGAAAATTATATGTTACTGGTTTGAAGGAAAAGTATTGGGAGGAAATATGGATAAAAAGACGTATTTATTGTTTAAAAATTTTATGACTGCCTGTATGGAAGAAGATGGAGTACACGGCAGAGAACATATATATCGTGTGTTGTACAATGGATTGGAAATTGCTAAGACAGAAGAAAATGTAGACTATGATGTTCTGATCACCGCTTGTCTGCTCCACGATATCGGCAGAAAAGAGGAGAATGAGAATCCTAATCTGCCTCACGCTCTGGCCGGCGGCGATAAGGCATATGATTTTCTGATAAAACATGGATTTGAAAAAGATTATGCAGAGAAAGTAAAACATTGTATTCAAAACCATAGTAAGAAAAGAGGGGATATAGAATTGAGCTTAGAAGCTAAGATTCTGTTTGATGCAGACAAGATAGATCTGACCGGTGCTATAGGACTGGCAAGAACATTAATGTATCAGGGAGCTTTTTCAGAGCCCATCTATATAAGACATCCGGATGGAACGATTTCAGATGGAGAAAGAGATACGGAGCCATCTTTCCTTCAAGAATATAAATGCAAGCTGGAAAAAATCCCCTCATGTCTGTATACCAGGAAAGCCAGAGAAATTGCCGCTAAACGCCAGAAGATAGTAGCAGCGTTCTATAAAAATCTGTATCAGGAAGTGAGCGTGACTGCAGATAGGAAAGATTTATATAGAAATTAGATTACTTTATATCCGGCACCAGAAAGGATTTTCAGCGCCTGTTCGTATTTATCCTGCTTTATCAGAACATAATCTGTATTATTATAATTTATTTTTTGTATCTCCATAAATATTCCTACTTTCTGCTATGAAATATCAAGGATAATATCCTTTATTTTATAGAAAGTATATCACAATTTGATGGATTTTTACATTCAGAAAATTATACAGGCAGAATGTTTCTGCTTTCCAGAAAAATAACAGGGTCCCAGTCTCTATTCCTTAATTGAAAATGCCCGGTACTTATGTTAGAATGAAAAAGGAATTTACCAATGAAAGAATTGAACTGAAAAGTTTTAAATACAGGAGGACGCGGATATGGAACAGTACAAGCAGGAATTTATTGAATTTATGGTCGATTGCAATGTGTTGAAATTCGGAGAGTTTACCTTGAAAAGCGGCAGAAAGTCTCCATTTTTTATGAATGCAGGAGCTTATGTAACAGGCTCCCAGTTAAAACGTCTGGGGGAATACTATGCAAAGGCCATTCACGACAAATATGGAGATGATTTTGATGTGCTCTTTGGACCGGCGTATAAGGGAATCCCTATCAGTGTGGTGACTGCCATTGCTTACAGCGAGTTATATGGAAAAGAAGTTCGTTACTGCTCTGACAGAAAGGAAGAAAAAGACCACGGAGCAGATAAAGGAAGTTTTCTGGGAAGCAAGCTTGCGGACGGCGACCGGGTAGTTATGATCGAAGATGTGACTACTTCCGGAAAATCCATGGAAGAAACCGTTCCTAAGGTAAGGGGAGCCGCCAACGTGGAGATCGTAGGTCTGATGGTATCTCTGGACCGTATGGAAGTTGGAAAGGGCGGAGAAAAATGCGCTCTTGAAGAAATAAAAGATCTTTATGGATTTGAGACCAATGCCATCGTTACTATGGAAGAAGTGGTAGAACACTTATATAACAAAGAATACAAAGGAAAAGTAATTATAGACGATAAGCTGAAAAGCGCTATTGACGCATATTATGAACAGTACGGAGCAAAAAGGTAAGAGATATTATTTAGGGAAGTGTT
>DWUX01000063.1 GCA_019120545.1 Candidatus Blautia stercoripullorum
GAACTGCTTTTCCAAAGAAAGCAGAACTGGAAGAATACCTTCACATGCTGGAAGAGGCCAAAAAACGTGACCACAGAAAACTGGGCAAAGAGCTGGGCCTGTTTATGATGAGAGAAGAAGGACCTGGATTCCCCTTCTTCCTGCCAAACGGCATGGTGCTGAAGAATCAGCTCCTGGACTTCTGGCGTGAGATCCACCGGAAAGCCGGATATGTGGAAATCTCCACTCCTATTATGTTAAGCCGTCATCTGTGGGAGACTTCCGGACACTGGGATCACTACAAAGAAAACATGTATACTACGGTTATCGACGGGGAAGATTTCGCCATCAAGCCCATGAACTGCCCCGGCGGTATTCTGGTTTACCAGTCAGAGCCCCGTTCCTACCGTGATCTTCCTATCCGTATGGGTGAGCTGGGAATCGTACACCGCCATGAAAAATCCGGACAGATGCACGGACTTATGCGTGTGCGCTGCTTTACCCAGGATGATGCCCATATTTTCATGACACCGGAACAGATCAAAGACGAGATCAAAGGGGTGGCTGACCTGATCGACAGCGTTTACAAATTATTTGGATTTAAGTACCATGTGGAGCTTTCTACAAGACCGGAAGACAGCATGGGAAGCGATGAAGATTGGAATATGGCTACAGATGCCTTAAGAGGAGCTCTGGATGACCTGGGTCTTCCTTATGTTGTAAATGAGGGAGACGGAGCCTTCTACGGACCGAAGATCGACTTCCATCTGGAAGATTCTATCGGAAGAACCTGGCAGTGCGGTACCATCCAGCTTGACTTCCAGCTTCCTCTCCGTTTTAATCTGGAATATACAGGAGCAGACGGGGAGAAACACAGACCGATCATGATCCACCGTGTAGTATTCGGTTCCATTGAAAGATTTATTGGTATCCTGATCGAGCATTTCGCAGGAGCCTTCCCAACATGGCTGGCTCCGGTACAGGTAAAGGTACTGCCGATTTCTGACAAACATCTGGAATACGGACAGAAAGTCCTGGAAAAACTCAGCGAAGCAGGAATCCGGGCAGAAATCGATACAAGAGCTGAAAAGATCGGATATAAGATCCGTGAAGCTCAGATGAAGAAGATCCCTTATATGCTGGTAGTAGGAGCAAAAGAGGAAGAAGAGGAGAAAGTTTCCGTAAGGAGCCGGTTCCAGGGAGATGAAGGACAGAAAGGTCTGGAGGAGTTTATAGAAGATATCTTAAAAGAAATCGCTTCTAAAGAAATCCGCAAGGCAGAAAAGGAAGAAAAATAGTTACAGTTTCTTGTCCGGCAGTGAATAAGAATTGATAAAATGGCGCATATTATCTCTGGTAAATATAATTTTAGGAGGTAATATGTATGCCATTATTAAGCTGTACAGCAAGAACCTGTCTGTATAATAAGAATGAGTACTGCTCTAAAGGAGATATCCAGGTAGACGGACCAAAAGCTCAGAAGGCAGATGAAACCTGCTGCAGGAGTTTTGTGGAGAAAAAGGAAGGCGCCATGAACAGTATGGATACAGGTACAGCCTGTCAGACTATCCAGGTGTCCTGCAAAGCCTGCGAATGTACCTATAATGACAGTGAAAAATGCGACGCTGCAAAGATCACCATCGCGGGCACAAACGCCTGCAGATGTGACGAGACCATGTGTGGAAGCTTTTATAAAAAGTAAAAAAATGTAAGGCTGAAAACAATCCCGGAAATATTCCGTTCCCAAAAGGAACCGGAGATCATTTCCGGGACTGTTTTATTCATGGCAGGGGCAGCCTGAAAGATGCTGTCCATTCTTGTTTATAGTGGAGGCGTCTGGGAACCTAAATGGGAGGAGGGATCCTCGGGATTTTCTGCTTTCCTGGTAATCAGCTCCCGGTATTTGGTGGGGGTCATTCCCTTGGCCTTCTTAAACAGTTTTGTAAAATAAGTCAGATCAGGGATTCCGCACATGATGGCGATATCCTGGATGGAATCTACCTGGGTATTCAGCAGATACACGGCTCTGTCGATACGTTTGTTGTTCACGTAAGCGGTCAGTGTAGAGCCTGTCTCCTTTTTAAACATAGCAGAAAGATAGCTGCTGTTTAAGGAAAAGATAGAAGAAAGATGTTTTAATGTCAGATCCGAAGCAAGGTTCAGGGCAATATAATTCAGAACTTTCTGGATGATGGGTGAGAACCCTTTGGTAGAATAAGTCTTTACCAGAAAACAATATTTCCTTACCATTTCTCTGCGGAGAGGGTCCACCTGGGAAAGAGAAGTCAGATTCTCAATCTTTGCAGCCATTTTGCTGGACAGGTCGTCCAGATAAATGGGATGGACTTTTCCTCTTTGAGCTGCTTTGCGGAATAAAGTATTTCCAATGATCAGATAATTTTTCTGATCCCTGAGAGTATCCGGCACGCGCTGCTCCAGATCGGACAGATAAGCAGGGCGGTACAGATGCTGTTCTGCAGCTTCATAATCACCCCGGGCAATACATTCCATCAGTTCTTCTTCATTTTCATAGCGGCTTTCCATACTCTTGATGGTATTGGCGCTGGGTTCCGGCTCCATAACATCATCAAAATGAAAATCAAAGGTATTCTGATTTTTTAAATAAAGAATTTCATAAGAATCCGCACCGAAAATCCGGTTTGCCAGACACTTTATGTAGGTCCCAAGGATAATTTTGCTCTGCACCTTGGGGAGTGTGGCGAAATACTGTTTTACATAGGTGTGGTATTTGCCTGAGATCTTCAGTTCCTCGCAGAGATTCATAATGGATTCTACGGTGGGAACTTCGCAGAGAAATGGCCCTGCCATCAGGATCTTTCCCTGGTCCAGGGGAAGAAGCAGGTAATTACAGGTGAATAGGTCCTCGCCAAAAATAATTTTTGTCTTATCTCCGTAAAGAGAGTTAAAATCTAAAAAGGTTTCCTGAAGCAGGAAATCGGATTTCCCCGTTAAAGTTTTCCGGAGTCCCAGATCAAACTGGTCATCCCACTGCGGGGGAAGAGAAACTTCATGAATGGGTATCCTCAGTTCACTGAACAGTTCCTCGGTGAAATCTATCAGAATATTCGACATATATATATCTCCATTGGTAATATTTTTATTTATTATAGTATAATTTTTATGCGATTTCAACCCACACAAAAATTATACCGAAAAATATAAAAAAAGTCTTAACGTTTTTATAAAAAATTAATATATAATAGACAATAAAGACTTACATATGTAATGTAGAAGGAGGTAATTTTAATGAGTAACACTACGAACAAGGTCAGGCCTTTCGGCATGAGAGACAAAATCGGTTACATGTTCGGCGATTTCGGTAACGACTTTACCTTCATACTCTCATCCACGTTTCTGATGAAGTTTTACACGGACGTTATGGGTGTAAGCCCTGTCATCGTTGGTTTGATGATGATGATCGCCAGATTTGTGGACGCCTTTACTGATGTAACCATGGGTCAGATCGCTGACCGCAGCCGTCCTACCGCGAAAGGAAAATTCCTTCCCTGGATCAGAAGGATGTGCGGACCGGTAGCTCTGGCGTCATTCCTGATGTATGCAGTATGGTTTAAAGACATGCCGATGGCATTCAAGATCGTGTGGATGTTCGCCACTTATCTGTTATGGGGAAGCATCTGCTACACAGGTATCAATATTCCTTACGGCTCCATGGCTTCCGCTATTTCTCCTGAGGCAAGAGACCGTTCTGAATTGTCCAGCTGGAGGACTATTGGCGCAACATTAGCAAGCATGTTTATCGGTGTTGTTCTTCCTATGATCGTTTATTATGAAGATGCAGAAGGACATACTCTGATTTCCGGCACAAATATGGCTATTGCAGGAGCTATCTGCTCTGTATGTGCTGTTGTCTGCTATCTGCTTTGCTATAACCTGACAATTGAGCGTGTACAGATTGAGAAGAAAGAAGAAAAGTTTAATCTTATCCATCTGCTGAAAACTTTGGTTTCCAGCCGTGCTTTGATCGGTATTGTACTGGCAGCTCTGCTTCTTCTCCTGTCACAGCTTACATTAAGCAGCATGGGACAGTATATCTTCCCGAACTACTTTGGAAGTAAAGAGGGCGTATCCATTTCCGGTTTTTGCGCAAATATCTTGGTTATTGTACTGGCCTTTATTGTACCGACTCTGGCAGCAAAAGTTGGTAAGAAAGAATTATCTGCATTCGGCGGAATTTTAGGTGCAGTCGTATTCTTTATCGCATTTGTCCTTCACACAGATAACCTGTATCTGTTTATTGCCCTTTATACTATTGGATATCTGGGAATCGGATTCTTTAATGTAAACTGCTGGGCTATGATCACAGACGTTATTGATGATGCCGAGGTAAGAGAAGGAGAGAGATCTGACGGTACTTTCTATTCTGTATATTCCTTTGCACGTAAAATGGGACAGGCTGCTTCCTCAGGACTTTCAGGAGCTCTGCTGGGTATTGTAGGATATACAGATGCAACAGCCTTTGATCCGGATGTTTTAAATGGAATTTATGACATTTCCTGCCTGGTTCCTGCAGCAGGATTCCTGCTGATGGCTCTTGCTCTGATCTTTGTATATCCGTTGGGCAAGAAGAAAGTTGACCAGAATATCGCAACTCTGAAAGCAAGAAGAGAAGGAAAGAAATAAGAAAATATAATTTTATATAAGCAGTGATGTGCAGTGCCGGCAGAGGAAACTTTACCGGCACTGTTTTACACTAAAATAAATATCATTCAGACTCAGCTCTGAAAAAGGAGGAATTTTATGTTATACCCGATTTTAACACCATCCAGATTATTAAGCGACTTAAGCGGCGTATGGGATTTCAAGCTGGACAATGGAGAAGGATTTGACCAGGAATGGTACAAGGCTCCTCTGGAAGATCCTATGACCATGCCGGTGCCGGCTTCCTATAATGACCTGAAAGAAGGCATTGATTTCAGAGATCATTACGGCTGGGTATTCTATCAGAGAAAGATTTCCATGCCTTCTTTTGTAAAGACCCAGAGAGTCATGCTCCGCTGCGCGGCCGTTACTCATTATGCAAAGATCTACCTGAACGGCGAACTGATCTGTGAACACAAAGGCGGCTTCCTTCCTTTCGAAGTGGAGATCACAGATAAGCTTCAGGATGGAGACAACCTTCTGACCATTGCAGTGAATAACGTCATCGATTATACAACTCTTCCTATCGGCGGAAAATCCAATATGATGAACGGTATGGGAGGTTTCGGTTCTTCCAGCTCTGCAAAACCACAGAACAATCCTAACTTCGATTTCTTCAACTACTGCGGAATTACAAGACCGGTGAAGATCTACACTACGCCAAAGGACTATATCGAGGATATCTCTCTGGTTCCGGAAGTGACCGGCACTACCGCAAGAGTTTCCTATAAGGTAGACACTGTGGGAACCGGGGACTGCAAGGTGGAAGTTTTTGATAAAGAAGGAAACCTGGTAGCACAGTCTCAGGGAACCCAGGGCGTTCTGGAAATCCAGAATGTTCACCTGTGGCAGCCTTTGAAAGCATACCTTTATGATGTGAAAGTGACCTTCGGAGAGGATGTTTACACTCTGCCTTACGGTGTAAGAACTGTCCGTGTAGAGGGAACCAAATTCCTGATCAATGAAAGACCTTTCTACTTCAAGGGTTACGGAAGACATGAGGATACTTTCCCCAACGGAAGAGGTATGAATCTGCCTATGAATACCAAGGATATGTCCCTGATGAAATGGCAGGGGGCCAACAGCTTCCGTACCAGCCATTATCCATACAGCGAGGAAATGATGCGCCTGTGTGATGAAGAAGGATTTGTAGTCATTGATGAGACCACTGCTGTGGGCGTAAACCTGGATTTCGGCGGCGGCGCAAACTTTAACGGACAGAAGGTCAGCACCTTTGATAAAGAACACGGGGTACAGACCCAGGAACATCATAAAGACGTGATCCGTGACTTGATCTCCAGAGACAAGAACCATGCCTGCGTGGTTATGTGGAGTATTGCCAACGAGCCGGATTCCTACAGCGAAGGAGCTTATGAATATTTCGCTCCTCTCTATGAACTGGCAAGAGAGCTGGATCTTCAGAAACGTCCCTGCACACTGATCAGCGTGCAGATGGCTCCGCCGGAAAAAGACTGCTCTGCAAAACTCAGCGATGTGATCTGCCTGAACCGTTACTATGGATGGTACTTCGGCGGACCGGATCTGGAGCTGCCGGAACAGGCCCTCAGGAAAGAACTGGACTACTGGAAGACTCTGGGCAAACCGGTGATCTTTACAGAGTACGGCGCAGACACAGTTATGGGTATGCATGACACCACACCGGTAATGTATACAGAAGAATTCCAGGTAGAATATTACAAGATGAACAACAGAGTCTTTGACGACTATGACTTTGTAGTAGGGGAACAGGTATGGAACTTCGCGGACTTCGCTACCAGCCAGAGCCTGCTGAGAGTCCAGGGAAATAAGAAGGGAATCTTTACAAGAGACAGAAAGCCTAAATTAGTGGCACACTACTTCAGAGACAGATGGCATAAGATCCCGGATTTCGAATATAAAAAATAAAACTGTATTTAATTAAATGAAGACTATAAGGAGCTGTCGCATTAGTCATATTCTCGATTTTGATTAATGCGACAGCTCCGTTTTTTGTGTTTTTATCCTTTAATACCGGATTGTGCCACTCCTTCGATAAACTGTTTCTGAAACAGGAAGAACATAACCACCAGAGGGATCACCGCAAGAACAGCTCCTGCCATCTGCATGGGATATTCCGTGGTGTACTGCCCCTGAAGTGTGGACAGAGCCGGTCCCAGAGTCATTTTATCCATAGATGTATTTATGATCAAAGGCCACATGAAATCGTTCCATGCAAACTTGATGGTAAAGATTGCCAATGATGCGATTCCCGGTTTTACCAGCGGCAGCATGATCTGTCCGAAGACACGGAATCTTCCGCATCCGTCTACGATCGCCGCTTCTTCCAGTTCGAACGGCAGAGACATGAAAAACTGCCGCATAAGGAATGTACCGAAGGCGCTGAACAGATTCGGCAGAAACAGAGCCGGAAGAGTATCCAAAAGCCCCATTTTCTGGATGATCTGATACTGGGGGATCAGGAAAATCTGTCCCGGCACCATCAGCACAGAGAGTACCAGGATGAAAATCGCGTTTTTAAAAGGAAAGTCAATCCTGGCAAAGGCATAGCCTGCCATAGAGCAGAAAATAATCTGTGCCACTGTAGTGATCAGCGTGGACAGGATAGTGTTCAGATAGACCCGTCCAAAAGGTATCGCAGAAGACATGATCGTCGTATAGGCATCTGTCACAAATTTTTCCGGAAAAACAGTAGGAGGGATCCTCATGGATTCTCCTGTGGTCTTAAAGGATGTAAAGATCATCCATAAGAAAGGGAATACGACTACAATTATTCCGGCCAGAAGGATCAGGTGTACGATCAGATGATTCCAATATAATTTTTTTCCTTTCATTCCTTTTCCCTCCTATTCATAATTTACCCATTTTTTCTGTCCGATCATCTGCAGGATGGTCACCAGCATGATCGCACAGAAGATCAGAATAGATATAGCCGCTGCGTAACCTTTATAACCATAATCAAAGGCTGTACGGTAAAAGAGCATGGTGACGGTCTCAGTAGCCTCGTAAGCCGGGTTGGTTTTTCCGATCATCATGTAAACCGTATCGAATACCTGGAAACCGCTGATAATGGAGGTGATCATTACAAAGAAAATCGTCGGTGTCAGCAGCGGAACAGTGATCTTCAGGAATAGGGTGATAGGCCCCGCCCCGTCTACTTTCGCCGCTTCATAATAGCTTTTGTTGATTCCCTGCATACCGGCGAGAAGAATGATCATATTATAGCCCACTGTCATCCAAAGTCCTACGATCATGATCATAAAAAGAGCTGTCTTAGGATCTGTGAGCCAGTTATGGCCTTTGCCTCCCAGAGCTTTTATGGAACTGTTTAAAATTCCCATCTGTTCATTAAACATCCATTTCCATACCATGGCTACCGCGGCAGACATGGTAATAGAAGGAAGAAAATACAGTGTCCTGTATATGGATTTGAATTTTATCTTTGCATTCAGGAGAGCTGCAAGGATAAGCGACAGGATCAGTCCCACAGGAACCGTCACGATCACATATTTCAGTGTGTTTCCAAAAGATCTCCATACTTCACTGTCAGCAAGGAGCTGTTTGTAATTATCCAGTCCTACAAATGTGGACATATTAAATTTGTTTACATCATTGAAGCTGAACCAGATATTTTGTATAAAAGGCCAGATATAGAAGAGGATCAGCCCGATGGTAAGAGGCGCGATCAAAATGTATGCCGCTATCCAGTCTTTTTTCTGCCTTGGGGACGCCTTATGTTTCGGCGTCCCTTTTTTTATTTTTTTTTCACCCATTTTCCCTCACCTGTTTTTTATCGGTAGCGTCAGTTTCTGATTATTTTGCCAGAAGAGCGTCTGCCTCTTCTTTCAGACTTGTGCAGGCGTCTGCCAGAGACATTTCTCCTGTGTAAGCCTTTGTAATCCAGGTTGACTCCAGATCGTACAGTTCGGCCGCCTTGCTGCATACAGGAAGAGGATATGCTTCATCTGCATGATTTGTATAAGCTGCCAGATTGTAGCTTTCATTTGCCTGTGCAAAATACTGCTGGGCATCGGTTCTCGCAGAAATTACCACGCCTGTCTCTCCCTGGATTTTTTGTGCTTCTTCGCTTCCCAGCCAGATTGCGAAGTCTGTAGCTGCATCTTTGTTTTTAGATCCCTCATATACCGCGTAGCCAAGACCGTTGATACAGTTATCTTCTACGCCGTTAAAGGTAGGAATCTCCACACAGTCGATCTTGTCTTTTATAGTGTCATTGGACACATACTCAGGAACCATATAAGAACCTGCAAAGTTCATGGCGATCTGCTCACCTTCAAACATAGCGTCTGCCGAAGTTTCTGCCAGAGAAGAAGCGCTTGGTGAAAGTCCCTGATCGATCATATCGATCCAGCACTGGATACCTTCCTGGGTCTTGGGATCTTCATACCCTGTCTCTGTGGCGTCTTCATTCAGGATCCATCCTCCGTTGGCAAATACGGTCTGATAATACCAGGTCTGGAAGTCAACCGGGCAGGCAAAAGGATAAACGCCATCCGGCAGTTTGTCCTTCAGTTCTGTAGCCATAGCTACCAGATCATCATAGGACATATCGTCGGTTGGATAGGCAACTCCTGCCTGGTCGAAGAGATCTTTATTGTACCAGAGAGCGTTGGTGTCAAAGTCTTTTGGAACTGCATAGTTCTTTCCGTCCCGTACATAGTTGTTTACCAGTGTCTCAGAATAGCTGTCATTGATATCGGATTCCTCAACGGCAGAGGTCAGGTCAGCCAGGATGCCTCCCTCCACATAAGAATCCAGATGAAGAACATTGATCCAGAATACATCCGGAGCTGTTCCGCCGCCTGCGGCCGCCTCCAGCTTGGTCCAGTATTCTCCACCTTTATAAGGGGTAAGCTGAATGGAGATAGATACGTCTGGATTTTCTTTTTCATAGGCCTCCACCAGTGATTCCATAGCCGGTCTCTGTTTTTCATCCCAGATCCCAAAGCTTAACTCTGTCTTTCCGTCCCCGCTTTTTGAGCTGCTTCCTGAGCCGCCGCATCCTGCCAGCATACTGGCTCCTAAAATTGCTGTCATACCCAGCGCTGCCATTTTTTTCATGTTTTTCATCATAATTCTCTCTCCTTTTCTTTTCTTTTTTTATGAAAACGGATATCCAAAAGGATTCCGATTTACATACTTACTGTATTTTTCCTGTTCTTACATCTTCCAGACAAATGGGTTTTCCTCCTTCTTTTCTGGAAATTTCTGCTGCCAGAGCACAATAATGGCTTTCCAGAGACTGATCCAGAGATGTGATAGATGGACTGGGTTTTGCATTTCCCAGAAGGATATCTAAGAATTCCTCTACCATAGTCAGATCTCCGCCCCCATGACCGCTGAAATCATCGGACAGGGAGGCTGCCGGTATTCTGTCAGTCTGTACTTTAGGACCGAAAATACTGGTTTCAATAAAATCTTCTCCCAGATCTAATCCGCCCATAGTCACTTTCATCTCTCCTTTTGTTCCGCAGAACTGGGCATGTCTGGCAAAATCAGCCGTATGTCCGTTCATGGAAAAGCTCATGGTAGAGCCGTCTGTCATATTCAGATTCACTACCTGATGATCTACCACATCATTGTCACAGTGATATACACATCTTCCGTAGGGGCCTTCCCGCAATGCTTTCTCTACTGATTCCGGTGTGGGGATTTCTGTTACAATATTTAAAGGCCATCCTGTATGACCGGTCCTGGCGCCGATCCTTTCATCATCCAGGTAAATGCGTTCGGCATTGTAAGGACAGGTAGCGCTCTCCGGACAGCCCTCCAGACATCTCAGGGGACTTCCCGCCGGCGCGTTTTCTTCTTTGAATAAATAAGTGCTTCCGTAAGAGGTCAGAGATTCACAGGTTTTTCCTGCCAGCCATAAATACAGATCCATATCATGACAACATTTCTGGAGGATCATCGGACTGGACAGTTCTGCATTTCTCCAGTTCCCCCTTACAAAACTATGTGCCATATGGTACCATCCCACATTTTCCGAGGCATTGATAGAAACAATATCTCCCAGAACTCCGGAATCCAGAATTTCTTTTACTTTTCGGAAAACCGGCGTGTACCGCAGTACATGACAGACCACTACCATTTTTCCACATTCTCTGGCTACTTTAGATAATTCCCGGCATTCTTCCAGTTCCGGGGAGATTGGCTTTTCCAGAAGAAGATGGTATCCTTTCCGCAGGGCCGGTATTGCCTGCTTTACATGCTGACGGTCCTGGGTGGTGATAAACATCACATCCGCCAGTTTATCTTCTTTCAGCATATCCTCGGCGCTGGCATAACACCGCTCTTTCGGTATATGATAGCGTTCTGCTACCATCGCTACTTTCTGAGGATTGATATCTGCAATGGCAGTGATTTCCATTTTTTCCGGAAATAATTCCGCGGCTTTCGCATAAGTGTCTTTTCCACGGCTTCCCAGCCCTGCTAAAGCCACCTTGATTTTTCTGTTCATCTGTCGTTCCTCCTTTTTTGCTTTACAACGCTGCTTTTTTAAAGCAATCTTTTAAAAAAACAGGCATAGACACACTTTTCGTGCATATGCCTGCTTTGGCCTCATTAAGATGTCTTTATTCGGTTTTCCCGTTAAAGATCTGCCAGGTCTGGGTGTTAAAATCAACCTGAACCCGGGTCCCATCTGCAAATCCGGTTTCCTGGACTTTATAATCTGCAGTCAGTATTCTGTGATAAAGCATTTCACTGTAAGCAGTCTGCTTTTGAAGATCGGATACGATCCGGCACCTTTCTATGAGCTCTTCCGGCTTTTCCTCGGTTTCTGTATGAAAAGATCCGTCTGTATTGGGATAAGCCCCCTCCCGGATCAGGTATGGCGCTCCTCCGTTTAAAAGAGCATACAGCATATAATCCTCTCCTGTATTTACTTTATCCATCATCCAGGGCTGGATGATGCAGTCATGATAAACCAGATTAAACAGCGGCACAGGAATTCCCTCTTTCGGAGTACCTGGTTTTTTCAGCATAAAATCGTATGGCGCATAATGACAGAACACCAGACTGGCTGCTGCCCAGTCGCTGACTTCCTCTGAACTAGGCAGGATCCCCTGTGCCAGCAGATAACGGAAGCACTGTTCCCGGTAATCGTAACATTCTCTTCTGGTCATCCGATGCTCCGGGTTTGCACATTCATCGCCCTCGTTGCAGGTAAACACATCCAGATAGGCGCAGTCCAGAGATATTCCCTGACGGCTGACCTCAGTGAAGTTCCTTTTTACATAAAAGGGCGCCTGAGAAGCACACAGATAGGTCTGGGGTCCTCCTGCCCATCTTCTATGTCCGGGGATCGTGCCGTCCGGCATCCTGCAGGCATAATTTTCATCAAAACTTGGCGCTGCCCGGTAATAATCCCGATACTGGTCGTGGATACCGAAAAGATACCCGGCTTCATGAAGGGTATCTGCCAGATCCTTCATTCCTTCCCAGCCTCCGGCTTCTTTACAGGCCGGCAGGTAATCCGGGTGCTGATTGTCATAACCTGGCTGTGCCCATCCGTCTAAATGAAGATACAGTTTTTCTACTCCCATCTTTTTTAATTCACGGATCAGTTCAGCCCTTTCTCTGAAGGATACCAGGCGGTTGTTTTTTTCCGGCGCCTGAGAATCGTAAAACTCTGAATCCGGCTGTACCACGGTCTTAATCCCTGTATGTACAAAGGCGCAGCCGACCAGATCGTCCACAGAAGGAACTGCCGCGGCTTTCTCTTTCAGTGTCCGGAGTTTTCCTGTTTCCTTTACATACTGCCGGTATATTTTGCACAGCCGGTTATAGTCGCAGTCTGTCTCAAAAGTGTAGCGAAGCACTCTGCGGTAATCCATCTTTCCCAGACTGGGAAGAAAATAGGCACCTACATGGGTATAAGGGCCTTTTGCCGGATGTACCGCATAATAGCCCGCGTCCCAAGGGGTTTCACATATAGCAATATAACCTTCTTTTTCTTTTACCTGGCCAAACCAGGGCATATAGCCTCCCGCTGTTTCAAACATTCCGTCAAAAGAAATAGGTGAAAGCTCTGTATCCCAGGTATTGGGAATCAACAGCCCCTGCTGTCTGGCAAGAAGAGTGTACCAGGAATCCTTTGGATTATCGAATTCCATAGGTCCCGGCCAGAATACTTTTTCCACATGGAGATCCTTTTCCTCCAGAGGAATCCATTCAAAGTACACATCCTCCGTGGATTCTTCTATCCACATTAAAGTCTCAAAAGAATAGGAAAAAGTTCTGCCCTCTTTGATCCAGCCTTGGTAGTAACTGCGGATTCCCTGTCCTGTTCCGCTGCGATACTGTTCGTGAGAAATCTGGCAGGCATCCCGGAATAAGAATTCTCCTTCCCGGCATACCAGTCTGGCCTGAAAATCTTCTGACCAGTTCCATAAGGCATTTCCTTTTTTTATTAAGACAAAATTCTTTTTTTCGTTAAATTCCAGCAGCGTTTGCCCTGTTTCTACTTTTATACTCATATGCCACCCTGCTTTTTCTATGATTTTTCACATTATAACCGTTTTGGACGGACAAATGTTGTCATATCGAATACATTTCTTGCGTTATTTTTCCTTTTTTGCTAAACTTAACCCTGAGGGTATGGTTAGGAGGAATATTTTATGACTTATATAAAAACAAAATTGAAAAAAGATATTGTCGTGGACTCCATTATTACGATCCATTATTTTGAGTATATGAAGGACTTTGTTTTTCATGGAGAATCCCATGATTTCTGGGAATTTCTTTATGTGGACAAAGGCAGCGTCCTGGTGCGTGCCGGTGATGATCAGTTCCGTCTGGATACCGGCGACATTATTTTTCATGAACCTAATGAGTTCCATGCCATCCGTTCTGTGGGAAATGTCTCGCCAAATCTGGTCGTTATGTCCTTTACCTCTGCTTCACCTGCCATGGATTTGTTCCGCCGGAAATCTTTTGCCCTGACTATGGAAGAACGCACACTTATATCTGCTATCCTGAATGCAGCCCGTGAAGCATTTTCCACGCCTTTACATATTCCTTCTATAGAACAAGTAAAGATGAACGAACGGGCTCCCTTTGGCGCTCAGCAGTTTGTCCAGCTTTATCTGGAGCTTTTTCTTTTGACTGTTGCCAGACAGCTTTCTTTCCGCAGTTCCAGATCTGCAGATACCGGCCAGAGGCAGGTACTACCGGCTGGCCATCAGGACCACAAAAACCGGTATGTCCAGGAAATTATTTCTTATATGCAGTTTCATATCTGTGAGCAGCTTACTTTAGATCAGCTTTGTGAGCATTTTTCTCTGAGCCGTTCTGCTCTCCAGAAACTTTTTCATCATGAAATGGGATGCGGTCCTATGAAATATTTTAACTCTCTGAAAATAGACCGTTCAAAAGAAATGATCCGGGATGGAAACCGGAATTTCACAGAAATTGCAGGCTTTTTATCTTACAGCTCTTTGTCATATTTTTCCAAGCAGTTTAAAAAGGCCACCGGCATGTCTCCTATGGAATACGCTACGTCTGTAAAAGGTATCAGCAATGCCCTGCGGGGAGATTCTGAAAAAAAAATAGAAACCTTATTATTGGTCTTTGTTTTTATATTTCTCGATAAGCACATATAAGCATATCAAATTTTTCTTTTGAAAAATCCCTGACATTTTCAGATACAACCCCGGCATCCGGATAGGTAAAGCGGCGGCCGTCGGGGAACATTCCTGAAGGAAGAAGAATTATTCATAAAAATCATCTGTAATCAATCTGATATCATGCTAAGAATATCCGGCTTGTAAGGTATTCTTTGATACATGTTTTTTGTCTTTTGTGTATACCGGATTTACTTTTTCCGGTATAATGCCTATAGTAAGAATACAGCAGGGGAGACAAAGAAAATGTACAAAATTGCAGTCTGCGATGATGAAGAAAAGATCCTGGAAAAGACCAAAAGGCTGATCCGGGAATGGAATCCGGAGGTAGAGGTAAGAGGTTTTTCCTCAGGAAAGGAACTGATGGAAAACTATGAACCTTACGAAGCCATTTTTCTGGACATTGATATGCCCGGTATGAATGGGATTGAGACCGGGAAAGCCATCCGCCGTATAGATAAGGGTACTAAGATCGTATACCTGACCGCCTATCGGGATTATGTGGCCGGCGCTTTTGGAGTCCATGCTTTTCAATACCTTTTAAAGCCGATCAGCGAAAAAAAGATGGGGAAGGTGCTGGAGGAGATCTTTTCTTATAGAAATATCCGGGAAAAACAGGTGATCCTGGATTTTAAAACTGTGGAGGGGCTTACCTGTCTGGCGGCAGAGAATATATATTTCTTTGAATATGAAAATCGGAGGATCCGGATCGTTGCCAAAGATGGGGAATATCATCTGGTAGAACGCATAGGAAATATTGCAAAGCGCATGGAGCCTTTTGGATTTTCTATGCCCCATCAGAGTTTTGTAGTAAATATGTTTCATGTGAAGAATGTCAGAGGACAGCAGATCCTTTTGGATAATGGGATGGAAATTCCCCTGTCTCAGAAAAAATTAAAGACCTGGAAACAAGAACTGACAGTCTATCTGTCACAGAGACTTGAAGGGAGGTAGGAACAAGGCGCGATGCTGGCGGCGGATCTATTTTTTACTCTGTTCGGAGTGATCTCTTATACAGGATGCAGCATCTGGTTTCTCTATGCAGTGCCCAGGAACAGAGAATCTTTCCGGTGGTTTCGTTGGGCAGCCTGGGGAATCTATACAGCTTTATCTATTATCCTGCCAACCCTGTGGCTGAATGACGCTATTACCATGCCGGTAATGGCGGCCAGTTATCTGGCGATCATCTGGATATTTTATCATAGGAGCAGGACCTGGATTTTATATGGATTGATTTTCTATATGGTGATCTATGGGGCTCAGGCCATGGGAATTTATCTCACAGTGGAGCTGACTAAACTATTTCAGATGGATATTCATACTTTCAGTTATGCAATGTCAGTTTTGAAAGGGACGTTTATGGCGGCAGCTACCTTTTTCATGAGGTTCCTGGTACAGAAACGTCAGGCTTCGGATCAGAAAAATCTGCGGATACGGGGAATGATCCTGGTACCGGTTTTCAGCATGATTCTCCTTTTTCTGTATTGTATTTCCGGCAATGGATTTTTTCAGAAATACGGATACGGTTGGGTGATCTTATGCAGTGTTCTTTTACTAATCATTAATTTTTACTGTCTATATGTGTGGTATGATCTGGCAGAGAACAGGGAACTGAAACACCGGCTGGAAATGATCCGAAAGCAGAATGAGATAACCCATCAGTATTATGAAGATATGGAAAAGAATTATGAAGATTCCAGGAAGATCATCCATGATATCCGGAACCATCTGAACATTTTGGAACAGTCGGTGCAGGAGAAGAACAGTTCCTATTTTCAAGATGTCCACGGTATGCTGAATTCTCTGGGAATGAAATTTTATACCAGTAACCGGATATTAAATATTGTTCTAAATGACAAGCTGAAAAGGCTAGATCCGGAACAGGTGGAATGTAACCTGGGAGAAGCAGCACTGGATTTTCTGGCCGATGCGGATGTTACTACAATTTTTGCCAATCTCCTGGACAATGCCCTGGAAGCCGGAGAAGGAAAAGAAGGGTTCTGGCTGAAAATCAGGGGAGATAAAATACAGGATTTTACTGTGGTGAAGATATGGAATCCTTCCGATGGAGAATATCAGCCAGGGATTTCAGGAAAAAAAGGTCATGAAGGCCTTGGTCTTGAGAATGTAAAGCAGGCAGTAGAAAAATATCAGGGTAATCTGAGCGTGGAACAAAAAGACGGGATCTTCTGCGTTACAGCAGTATTCCCCGGAAATTCCTGACAGCAGGAATTTTCTGCTTACGGGATGCTAAATTATAATATAATCTGAAAAAAGAGAGGAAAGAAAGATGAGATTTTCAGAAACAGAAAAGAAACAACTGATCATTTTCGCAGCAGTGGCCTATGGGATCACATATGTCCTGGGCCTGCTGATGTGGTATGGAAACAGCACAGGCGCAGACCTGAGCGCCTTTCCCAATGCCCAGATGCTTTATCCGGCGGCGGGAGTTATGCTGGCTTATCTGCTTACCAGGAGAGGAGACAGGAAGGTGCCCAGGCTCTTTTATGTGACCTTCCTTGTGATCACAGTCCTGATGATCCTCTGTGCCCTGGGTTCTGTGTTTATGCCTCAGAGTATACAGGCGGGACAGATGGAAATGTCAGTATGGATGGCGCTGGTACAGGTGGTATTGATCCTGGGAAGTATTGTATTCTGGATCACCCTTCTGATCTCCGGTAAAGAAAGACGGGAAGCCTGGGGACTTCGGTGGAAAAACTGGAAAAAATCGGTTTTATGTATGCTTTTGTTCTTTGCCCTTTACAGCCTCCGCATGGGAATTTCCTATGCCCTGGGAGGACAGATAGGAGAATTTGCCCGGTTGTGGACCCAGCCTTCTACCTGGCTCTATCTGGTTACACTGATCGTGAATTTCTTCCTGGTAGTGGTAGCCTTTTTCGGTGAGGAATATGGCTGGCGGTATTATCTCCAGCCTCTGCTCCAGAGAAGATTCGGACTGAGAAAAGGGGTCCTGCTCCTGGGTGTGATCTGGGGACTGTGGCACCTGCCTCTGGATTTCTTTTATTACACCACACCGGATATGGGAGTGATCTACCTGCTGTCTCAGATCGTTACCTGTGTCTTTATGGGGATCTTCCTGGCGTATGTCTATATGAAGACCAAGAATATCTGGGTAGCGGTGGCTGTTCACTACATGAACAACAATCTGATCCCTATGTTTGTGGGAGATTATTCCGCAGATGTGCTTCAGGGACAGACCATTTACTGGGGCGACCTTCTGGTTTCCCTGATCCTGAATCTGGTGATCTTCGGATGGTTCCTTTTCCTGAAGCCTTTCCGGAGTAAAGAAAAGCTTTAAGAAACTTTCAGTGAGAGATAAGTGGGAAAATATTATATAAATAAGAAGAAAAGGACTTTCTTCGGAGACTGTTCATAAAGAGTCTCCGGGAAAGTCCTTGTTAGATTAATTCGATTTTTATACGGCGATCCAACCCATAGTCTCAGAAACCGCAAAGATCAGGATCAGAACCAGGAAGATAGGTGCTACCCATTTCAGCATGATCCGATAGAATTTTTTGATCTTAAATGGACCATTGATCTCCACTTCATCTTCGATGACCTTAGGACCGATAAAATGTCCGATGCTGACGCAGGTCAGGATGGCCACAATAGGCATGAGCACACTGTTGCTGATGAAATCGAAGAAATCCAGCAGTCCCAGACCGATGATCTGGATGAAGCTTAATGGTCCGAAGCCTAAAGAGACGACAGCGCCCAGGATCAGCACATAAAGGGTTACCAGCAGGGTAGCCTTTTTTCTTTCCCAGCCGAATTTATCCCTCAGGATGGAAACAGCGGTCTCCATCAGTGAGATGGAAGAGGTCAGCGCCGCGAAAAGCACCAGAAGGAAAAATACCGCTCCGATCACACTGCCGAAAGCCATGTCGTTAAATACCTTAGGCAGGGTGATAAACATCAGAGAAGGCCCTTTGCTCAGAGCGGCCTCGTCTCCTCCTGAGAAAACGAATACAGAAGGCACGATCATCAGACCGGCCAGAAAAGCTACGGCTGTGTCAAAGACCTCGATCTGCCGTACAGAACCTTCCAGGCTGCTGTCTTTTTTCATATAAGATCCGTAAGTGATCATAATTCCCATGGCAAGGGACATAGAATAGAAAAGCTGCCCCATGGCCGCCAGGACCGTAGTAGCGGAAAACTTGGAAAAGTCAGGAAGAAAATAATATTTTACTCCTTCCAAAGCGCCGGGTCTTGTCACACAGAAAGCACAGATCCCTACGATCATCACAATGAGCAGAGGCATCATGAACCGGCTGGCTTTTTCGATGCCTTTATCAACCCCCATGATAACCACTACAGCGGTAAGCAGTACATAGATGACAAACCATACCACCGGGGAAACTGTCTGGCTGGTAAAGGCGGCAAAGTATTCGTCCCCGGAAGCGGCCCCTCCCTCACCGGTGAGAAAAGTGGCGAAATACTTGATCACCCATCCTCCGATCACACAGTAATAAGGTGTGATGATAAAAGGAACGGTGCAGGCCAGATTGCCTACAAAACCGAAGCGCTTATCCAGGGAACGGAAAGCTCCGATAGCGCTTAACCGGGTCTTTCTCCCGATGGCAATTTCCGTGATCATCAGAGTAAAGCCGAAAGTGACTGCCAGGACCAGGTAGACCAGCAGGAAGATCCCCCCTCCGTATTTGGCTGCCAGGTATGGAAAACGCCAGATGTTTCCAAGACCTACCGCTGATCCGGCAGCGGCCAGGACGAATCCCATTTTGTTTGTAAAAGATCCTCTTTTTTGTTCCATACAAATCTCCTCTTTTAGTTTTTACGATCATTCTTCCTTTTGCGATAAGGATATGATGTAAAATCAATTATGCCATTGAATATAAGGAAATACAAGGAGTTTTTGAAGAAAAAATACTTGACTTTATATTTTGGCTGTGCTATAGTACAAAAGTCTGAAGAAGAAAAAGAAAGCAGAGTATCCACTCTCACCTTAGCACAGACAAGTGACTAATGGTTTATAGAATGTAATGAGGCGCAAGGCGTTTTTTTATGGAGATTTTGGGTGGATAGTATTTTGCTATCCGCTTTTCTTTTGCTCTGTAGATTCTTATTCATGACCATGAAAGCCTGAGAGGCTTGATTGTTCTTTTCTTAAAGGTTCAGATGGCCAAGGGGGCCGAGAGTGTTTTATCAATATTATGGAGGTGCACGACAATTAGCGATTTAATGATCAACGAACAAATCAGAGACAAGGAAGTACGTCTTATTGGAGCGGATGGACAGCAGTTAGGGATCATGTCCGCCAGAGAAGCCCAGAAACACGCAGTGGAAGCCGGACTGGATCTGGTAAAGATTGCTCCCACAGCAAAGCCGCCGGTTTGTAAAATTATTGATTATGGCAAGTATAAGTACGAATTAGCCAGAAAAGAGAAAGAAGCTAAGAAGAAACAGAAAACCATAGAGATCAAAGAAGTGCGTTTATCCCCCAATATTGAGGAAAACGATTTAAAGACCAAGGTCAACAACGCCAGAAAATTCCTGCAGAAAGGAAATAAAGTGAAGGTGACTCTGCGTTTCCGGGGAAGGGAAATGGCACATATGCAGAGCAGCAAGCACATCCTGGATGAGTTTGCTCAGGTTCTGTCTGATATTGCGGTGATCGAGAAAGCGCCGAAGGTAGAAGGCAGAAGCATGACTATGTTTTTGACAGAAAAACGTTAATAAGAAAAAGAGTTTAAGGAGGACATAAACATGCCAAAAATGAAAACAACTAAAGCTGCTGCAAAGCGCTTCAAAACAACAGGAACAGGTAAATTAAAAAGAAATAAAGCTTACAAGAGCCATATCTTAACAAAGAAATCTCAGAAGAGAAAAAGAAATCTCAGAAAAGCAACTATCACAGATGCTACAAATGTAAAGAACATGAAGAAGATCCTGCCTTACATGTAATCTGTGCAGTTGGAAAAGTTTCGTTGAACAAAGGTATCTTTAATATAGGAGGAAATTAAGAATGGCAAGAATTAAAGGCGGATTAAACGCTAAGAAGAAACATAACAGAGTATTAAAAATGGCTAAGGGCTACAGAGGAGCCCGTTCCAAACAGTATAGAGTAGCAAAACAGTCTGTAATGAGAGCTCTGGCTAGCTCCTACGCAGGAAGAAAACAGAGAAAACGTCAGTTCAGACAGCTGTGGATCGCTCGTATCAACGCTGCAGCAAGAATGAACGGCTTATCCTACAGCAAATTCATGCACGGCTTAAAGCTGGCTAATGTTGACCTGAACAGAAAAGTTTTGGCTGACATGGCTATCAATGATGCAGAGGGATTCACAACTCTGGCAGAGCTGGCAAAGAGCAAATTAGCTTAATAGAAATAGATTTTTCAGGCCCCGTAAACATGGCGTTTACGGGGCTTTTTTTCGGAAATAGTTTGTATGATATCCGCAATTTCGAACAGACAGACTTGACTGTTTGGAAGCTTGGGAGTAAAGTGGATTGTAATAAACGGCTGGAAAGGAGCGAGGGAAAATGAGAAAAAAACTCCCGATCGGCATCGATGGGTTTGAAAAGATCAGAAGAAATGATTTTTACTATGCAGATAAAAGTATGTTTATTGCAGATCTCTTGGAAAACTGGGGAGAAGTAAATTTGTTTACCCGTCCCAGACGTTTTGGCAAGTCTCTTAACATGAGCATGCTGAAATGCTTTTTTGAAATCGGTGGCGATCCGGCGCTGTTTGAGGGGCTGAAGATCAAACAGGAAAAGGAAATCTGCAAAGAATATATGGGACAGTTTCCTGTGATTTCCATCAGTCTGAAAAGTGTGGAAGGATTGAACTTTGAAGGGGCGACTGCGGCTCTGCGCACAGTGATCGGAAATACAGCGCTGCAGTTTCAGGTTCTGAGGACCAGTGATAAGCTTTCTATTGAAGAAAAGGCGGTATATGCCCAGCTGACTGAGACAGGAACTGCCCGGGGAGGCATTTTTGCCATGACTGATGAAGCAATGACTGCAAGTATAAAGACTCTTTCCCAGCTTTTAGCCAAGCATTATGGCCGCAAAGTCATCTTGCTGATCGATGAATATGATGTTCCGTTGGATAAAGCGTTTCAAGCAGGATATTATGATGAAATGGTAAGCCTTATCCGAAATATATTTGGGAACGCACTGAAGACAAATGAATATCTGTATTTTGCTGTTCTCACAGGATGTCTACGGATTTCCAAAGAGAGTATCTTCACAGGATTAAATAATTTAAAAGTACATACCATATCAGATGTGCGATATGATGAGTACTTTGGGTTTACCGATGCAGAAGTAGATGAGATGCTGGAGTTTTATAACCTGTTGTCTTATAAAAATGTGATCAGAGATTGGTATGATGGGTATCGCTTTGGCAGCGTGGATGTATACTGTCCCTGGGACGTGATCAATTACTGCGATGTTCTGCTGGCAGATTCAGAGGCAGAACCGGAAAATTACTGGGCGAATACCAGTGGAAATGAAATTATCCGCCGCCTGTTAAAAAAAGCGGATCAGACTACGCGGGATGAGATTGAGCAGCTGATAGACGGCAGTGCAATTGTAAAGACTGTCCGGCAGGAACTGACATACCGGGATATTGAAGACTCTATTGATAATATCTGGAGTGTTTTATATTCTACCGGCTATCTGACCCAACGGGGGCGCCTGCCCGGAAAAAAGATGAAGCTGGCGCTTCCAAACAGGGAAGTAAAGGAGCTGTTTATTGATCTGGTAAAAGATTGGTTTCAGGAAACAACTCTTTCGGATTCCGCAAGGATTAATCAGTTTTGCGCGGCGTTCCCGGCTGGAGACGCTGCCGTGATCCAGGACATGCTTCATGATTATCTGTGGGATTCTATCAGTGTGCGGGATACGGCAGTGCGGATGAATATGAAGGAGAACTTTTATCATGGCATGGTACTGGGACTTTTACGGAGCCAGGGAAGCTGGCTGGTTCAGTCAAATGCCGAGATCGGGGAAGGATATAGTGATATCTCTGTCTGCACCCCTGAGCGGACGGGTATTGTGATTGAACTGAAATATGCAGATGACGGAAGTCTGGAAAGAGCCTGCAGGGAGGCACTGGAGCAGATCAAGAAACGAAAGTATGCAGAAGGACTTAAGA
Source organism: Candidatus Blautia stercoripullorum (assembly GCA_019120545.1). Lineage (GTDB taxonomy): Bacteria > Bacillota > Clostridia > Lachnospirales > Lachnospiraceae > Blautia > Blautia stercoripullorum. The sequence goes on from DWUX01000063.1 coordinate 22,446, forward strand.
GACGGGGGATGAAGAAAATCCTGGAGTACGGCATAGCATTCTGTGAGAAAGAATGTATGGTGGTTATGGCATAAAATACTGGATATTGCAAAGATCCTGGAATCCGCATAGCTTTGGGGAGGATTCCAGGATCTTTTTTTGCCTATAGTCTCTTTACTGGGCAATGGTGATTTCTTCATCGAAATTTTCGCTGTAATGGAGCTGATAGTCATCGGTGATAAATACCGCCTGCACATCAGGCAGACTGTTGACCAGGTCCAGGCCTTTTTCCAGACCCAGGGCGAAACAGGTGGTGCTCAGTCCATCGCCGTCAACGGATTCATTGGAGATGATAGTGACTGATACCAGATTGTTGTCATAGGGATATCCGGTGGAAGGATCCAGGATATGGTGATAAAGGACACCGTCCTGCTCAAAGTACCGCTCGTAAATGCCGGAAGATACTACGGACTTGTCGGAAATCTCCATAACAGCTTCTGTTTCACTCCGGTCTGCAAAAGGCTTCTGGATACCAATGCGGAAAGGAGTTCCCTCCGGCCGCTGGCCCACACAGAGGATATTGCCGCCCAGATCGATGATGGCGCTTTCTACTCCTTGATCCAAAAGAAATTCTTTCATTTTATCAGCTATATAACCTTTGGCGATAGCACCCAGGTTGATTCCCATTCCTTCTTTTTCAAAACGTATGCGGTTTCCCTCCAGGGTTATGTCTTCATAGTTGATCAGAGGAAGAGCCGCCTGGATAGCTTCTTCATCAGGAACCGTGCCTTCTCCTGAAGTAAAATCCCACAGAGCTGAAAGGGGTTCTACGGCGATATCAAAAGCACCGCCGGAAAGACGGCAATAGTCCAGTCCTTTGGAGATCACATCAGCGGTTTCTTCTGACAATTCATAGAAGCCTTCTTCGTCCTGGGGAAGTTCCCCGTGATTCAGCTGATAAAGTTCGCTGGTCTCAATAGTGGGACTGAGAAGCTTATCATATTCTCTGCAAAGATCCAGAGCAGCGTTTAAGATCTCTTCGTCCTGGGAATCATAGAGAGTTACAGTTACGATGGTATTTAGTAAATAATCGGTTTTGCTTATAGGTTCCGGTGCTTCTGCCTGGCTTTTGCGCTGATACATAAAGGCAAACAGGATCAGGATAAGCAGCAGAACAACTGCGGCCAGAAAGGTCCGCTTACTTTTTATATTCATATAGTCTCCTTCATTTCCACAGATTGATCAATTAGTATACGGGACTTATTTTACGGAATTGGAGAGTTTATGTCAAGAATAGAAAAGTTTATAAAGAATAGTTGGCTGATGTTTGACAGAAAGATAATTCTACCTTATAATATATTTACCAAGACAGCCAGAAAGGGAGGTCAAGGCTCCCCGCCCGGCAAAAATCATTGGCTGAAAATAGTCGCCCGTTCTTTACCAGAGGCAGGGCGGCTATTTTTTATGTGTATACGTTAAGATTGCAACAATCAGCAGTGCTATTGAAGTGATTAACTGCAACTCTTCATATGTACTCATAGGCATCCCTCCTGTCCAAGACTCAGGCGGGGAACCACAGCCGCTCTTCTGGCTGCCTGGGTAAATATACTATTTGGAAAAATTATAGCATGACAGCATATCACAAACAAGAAAAAATGCAAAAACACAGTGAATGCCGGCATATGTGGAAATACAGGTGACGAAAAAGCCCAGGCATGATAAAATAGACGGATAAGGCATGGGAGGAGAAGGAAAAATGACAGCAGCGCTATGAGGAACTGAAGGAACGGTATTTTGGAGAGGATACAGACTGAAAATCAGGAAAGAAGGAACAGGGATCATGGATTTATTTGATTATATGAAAGAACAGAATCTGGAGCAGGAGGCCCCTCTGGCCTCCAGATTGCGGCCTTCCACTTTGGATGAGGTTGTGGGCCAGGAACATATTATCGGGAAGGATAAGCTGCTATACAGGGCCATTAAGGCGGATAAACTGGGCAGCGTTATTTTTTACGGCCCTCCGGGAACGGGAAAGACCACCCTGGCGAAGGTCATCGCCAATACCACCAGCTCCCGGTTCCGGCAGATCAACGCTACCGTAGCGGGGAAAAAGGACATGGAAGAGGTGGTAAAAGAAGCACAGGACTATCTGGGTATGTATGGAAAGAAGACCATTCTCTTTATTGATGAGATCCATCGCTTTAATAAGGGGCAGCAGGACTATCTCCTCCCCTTTGTGGAAGACGGCACTCTGATCCTCATAGGCGCTACTACGGAGAACCCTTATTTTGAAGTAAACGGGGCTTTGATCTCCAGATCTATCATCTTTGAGCTGAAGCCTCTCACAAAGGAAAATATTGAAACCCTTCTGGACCGGGCGATCACCGATAAGGAAAAGGGAATGGGAAGCTACAATGCGGTACTGGAGGATGATGCCAGGGAGTTTCTGGCGGATATTTCCGGGGGAGACGCCAGAGCGGCGCTGAATGCCCTGGAGCTGGGTATCCTGACGACCAAAAGAAGAGAGGACGGAAAGATCCATATTGATCTGGAAACTGCTTCTCAATGTATACAGAAGCGGGTAGTCCGTTATGATAAAACCGGGGACAATCACTATGACACCATCTCCGCTTTTATAAAAAGTATGCGGGGATCGGATTCGGATGCGGCGGTGTTTTATCTGGCGAAAATGCTTTATGCAGGAGAAGATATTAAGTTTATTGCCAGAAGGATCATGATCTGTGCCGCAGAAGACGTGGGGAATGCAGATCCCCAGGCTCTGGTGGTGGCGGTGGCGGCTGCTCAGGCGGTGGAACGTCTGGGAATGCCGGAAGCCCAGATCCCTCTGGCCCAGGCGGTGACTTATGTAGCCAGCGCTCCCAAGAGCAATGCGGCCTGTATGGCGGTCTTTGACGCTATGGAAGCAGTGAAGACCACCAAGACTACCGTACCTTCTCACCTTCAGGACGCCCATTATAAAGGCTCCAAAAAGATGGGACATGGAGTGGGCTATCTGTACGCTCACGATTATCCCAATCATTATGTGGAACAGCAGTACATGCCCTCGGAGCTTTTGGGAAAGAAATTTTACCACCCTACGGATAACGGCTATGAAAAAAATATACAGGAGTATTTCCAGAAGATCCACGGGGAAAAAGATTGAACTCAGCAGAGTAAAGTGGTAAAATCTGTAGTTAATACTGAGTATTTTTATAAATAAAACAGAAACGGGGGAAGCAGTATGAGTACATTTCGGAAATCCTCAAAATTGGATGATGTCTGCTATGATGTCCGGGGACCGGTGCTGGATGAGGCAAACCGCATGCAGGAGAGCGGCATAGACGTCTTAAAACTGAATATCGGAAATCCTGCGCCTTTCGGGTTTAACGCACCGGAGGAAGTAATCCTGGATATGATCTATAATCTTCGGGAATCTCAGGGATATTCGGATTCCAAGGGGATTTTTTCTGCCAGGAAGGCTATTATGCAGTACTGTCAGTTAAAGAATATCCCTGATGTGACCATAAATGACATTTATACAGGAAACGGGGTCAGCGAGCTGATCAGTATCCTGACTCTTGCCCTTCTGGACGACGGGGACGAGATCCTGGTGCCTTCGCCGGATTACCCTCTCTGGACAGGCTGCGTATCCCTGGCAGGAGGAAAACCGGTCCACTATATCTGTGATGAAGAATCGGACTGGTATCCGGATCTGGAAGATATGAAGAGCAAGATCACAGACAGGACCAAAGCCATTGTGATCATTAATCCCAATAATCCTACCGGAGCGGTTTATCCGGAAGAGATCCTTATGAAGATCGCAGATATTGCCAGAGAACATGATCTGATGATCTTTTCCGATGAGATCTATGACCGGCTGGTCATGGACGGGATCAAACATACTTCCATTGCTTCTCTGGCTCCGGATCTTTTCTGTATCACCCTCAACGGCCTTTCCAAGTCTCATATGGTGGCCGGATTCCGTGTGGGCTGGATGGTGTTAAGCGGAGCCAAGGACAAGGCAAAGGATTATATAGAGGGGCTGAACATGCTGTCCAATATGCGGCTGTGTTCCAATGTGCCGGCTCAGTCTATTGTACAGACGGCTCTGGGCGGCTACCAGAGTGTGAACGAGTATCTGGTACCGGGAGGCAGGATCTATGAACAGAGAGAATATATTTACAAAGCGATCAACGATATTCCGGGACTGTCAGCAGTAAAGCCTAAAGCTGCCTTCTATATTTTCCCGAAGATCGATGTGAAGAGATTTAATATCTATGATGATGAAAAGTTCGCTTTAGATTTCCTGAGAGAAAAGAAAGTCCTGGTAACTCATGGCAAAGGCTTTAACTGGGATAAGCCGGACCATTTCCGGATCGTGTATCTGCCCAGAGTGGAGGAGCTGAAAACAGCCACGGAAAAACTGGCGGACTTTTTAAAAACTTATCATCAGTAAAACAAAAGAAGAACAGGGAGTAGGATCATGCATTTTTTTAAGAATCATCATCAGGTCAGAGAAGAGGAGCATGATTTTTCTAAGGGAAGCGTAGGCGGGACTATCCTCCGCCTTGCTCTTCCCCTTATTGTAGCTCAGTTTATAAATGTATTATACAATATCGTAGACCGTATCTATATCGGAAGGATACCGGGAGCCAGTTCGGCAGCCCTTACTGGAGTAGGGGTTGCTTTTCCTGTTATCACGGCGATCACGGCATTTTCCAATCTGGTGGGCACGGGAGGGCCCCCTCTGTGTTCCATTGCCAGGGGAAAAGGCGACGAGGAACGGGCGGAAGGGATCATGGGGACCTCTTTTACCCTCACCCTGATCACGGGGATAATCCTGATCCTGGTGGGAATGGCGGTTAAGGAGCCTCTTCTTTACGCCCTGGGAGCCAGCGACGCTACCTTTGGCTATGCAGACGACTATATCAGCATTTATCTGCTGGGAACAGTCTTTGTCATGATCAGCCTGAGTATGAACGGCTTTATCAACTGCCAGGGCTTTGCCAGGACCGGTATGCTTACGGTGCTCATCGGAGCTTTGATCAATATTGTGCTGGATCCGGTTTTTATTTTTGTTTTTGGCATGGGAGTGAAGGGGGCGGCCATTGCCACGGTGATCTCCCAGGCGGTTTCTGCCATATGGGTGGTAAAGTTTCTTACAGGGAAACACACCCTTCTGCGTATCCGTCTTTCCCGGATGAAAATAAATCCGGGGTATGTAAAGGAAATCCTGGCTCTGGGACTTTCCGGTTTTATTATGGCGGCCACTAACTGCGGTGTGCAGATCGTCTGCAATGTAACCCTTCAGTCTTTTGGCGGAGACGCCTATGTGGCAGTTATGACCATTGTAAATTCTGTCCGTGAAGTGCTCAGTGTCCCGGTAAACGGTCTTACCCAGGGATCTCAGCCGGTGATCGGATTTAACTATGGCGCCGGGGAATACCGGCGGGTAAAGGCAGGGATCAAGGTCATGGCGGCTATCGGTATCGCCTATACCACACTGGCCTGGATCATCACTCTGCTGATCCCTGGAGTATTTATTGCTATGTTTAACGGAGGAGAAGAGCTGATGAAGATCGGCGTGCCTTCTATGCGGATCTACTTCTTCGGATTTTGCTTTATGTCCCTTCAGTTTGCGGGACAGAGTGTGTTTACCGGGCTGGGTAAAGCGAAACACGCCATTTTCTTTTCTTTGCTGAGAAAAGCGGTGATCGTGATCCCTCTTACCCTGCTGCTGCCTCATGTGGCGGGATTAGGTGTAAATGGAGTTTTCCTGGCAGAACCGATCTCTAACTTTATCGGAGGCACTGCCTGCTTCGTCACCATGCTCTGCGTAATGTGGCCGGCTTTATCAGAAGAGAAAGAGCGGGAAATGAAAAGAAAAAAACAGATGAGATAGGGAGAGATTATGGACCAGTTAGAAAAATACAGAGAAGAACTTATGGCCTGCAATGAAAAAATCCTGGAAGGACTGCTCCGGCGAAATGCTGTGGTGGAAGAGTTGATGGCTTATAAAGAGGAAAATAAAATGCCCATGCTCCAGCCGGAACAGGAAGAGCGGCAGCGCATCTGGCTGGAAAAAAAGCTGGAAGGCTACAGGCATAAACAGGAAGTGGAAGATGTCTTCCAGGCGATCCTGAAAAGCAGCAAGAAAATACAGGCCAGAAAGCTGTTTTCCTATAATATCGTGCTCATTGGTTTTATGGGATCCGGGAAATCCACCATTTCCGAATACCTTCATACTCTCTTTGATATGGAGATCATTGAAATGGATCAGATGATCGCCAGGAGAGAAGGCATGAGTATTTCCGATATTTTTGAAACCAGAGGAGAAGAATACTTCCGAAACTTGGAGACCAATCTCCTTATTGAGATGCAGGAACGGACCAATGTGGTGATCTCCTGCGGCGGCGGCGTTCCACTGAGAGAGCAGAATGTAGTGGAAATGAAGAAAAACGGAAGAGTGGTGCTTCTTACCGCCAGCCCGGAGACGATCCTGGAGAGAGTGAAGGACAGCCATGAGCGCCCTCTTCTGGAAAACAACAAGAATACAGAGTTTATTGCCGGCCTGATGGAGGCAAGACGGGAAAAATACCAGGCGGCGGCGGATATCATCGTGGCTACAGATGGAAAGACAGAGCTGGAGATCTGTGAGGAACTGGTAAAGAAGCTGCTGGATCTGGACAGGAAGGAAGAGTGAAAAATATGGAAAAGAGAATATCCGGATATACAGGTTTAATGGGGTTATTTGGCTCACCTATAGGCCATTCCGCATCGCCGGAAATGTATAATTTCTGTTTCCAGCATGACGGACTGGACTATGCTTACCTGGCTTTTGACGTAAAAGCCGAGGATATGCCCGAGACAATAAACACTATACGCCTGCTGAAAATGAGAGGCGGAAATTTCACCATGCCCTGTAAGAATATTGCGGCAAAGCTGATGGATCGTTTATCTCCGGCTGCTGAGCTGATAGGGGCCTGCAATGCTTTTGTCAACGAGGAAGGTGTTCTTACCGGTTATATTACAGATGGTATCGGGTTTGTGAAAAATCTAAAAGAGCACGGGATAGAAGTAAAAGGGAAAAAAGTTCTGGTTTTAGGCGCTGGCGGCGCTGCCACGGCCATCCAGGTCCAGCTTGCCCTGGAAGGAACGGAAGAAATCCATATTTTCAATCGCCGGGATGAATTCTATGACAGAGCTCTGGAAACCCAGAGAAAACTGAAAGAAAAGGTTCCAAAGTGCAGGGTGACGGTAGACCGGCTGGAGGACAGAGAAAAGCTGCAAAAAGCAGTGGCAGAAGCGGATATCCTGGCAAATGCCACTATCGTAGGAATGAAGCCGGATCTTCATGAGGAGACTCTGATCCCAAAGGAATGGCTGAGAAAGGATCTGGTAGTGGCAGATATTGTTTACAATCCGGAAGTTACCAGAATGCTGAAAGAAGCCGGGGAAGCCGGCTGCCAGACCATCGAAGGAAAAGGTATGATGCTCTGGCAGGGAGCAGAAAACTATCTGCTTTTCACAGGGAAAGAAATGCCTGTAGAAGCATACCGGCAATACTTAAAAACAAAAACTGTATAGAAATTTTAAAGATGCGATGCGGACAGCCGCCGCCATGCCGCCGTCTCCATAGGTAGGGTGTTTCATAAAATCCTCAGAGACTTTGCTCAAAGACTGATTTTTCTCCAGCCCATGGCAGATCTCTTCTTCCCAGCCCCGGAGTCTGGACATGGAGATGGATTCGATACCCAGTATGGCCTGGACCATGTGCTCCTGATAGGCTGCTTTGTGTTTACGGATAAGAAAATCCATCAGTTCCAGGCGCTTTTCCATGCTTCTTACGTTAAAGGAGGCAGGGGCAGTCCGGTAGTCGATCAAAGCTTCCTCCAGGATCCCGATGTGTGCGTCAGAGCTGGTTTCCAGCATACTGAGAAAGAAATCCCAGTCCTCAAAGCCGGAGCGCATAGACTCATCATAGCCTCCGCACTGTTCCCAGACTTTCCGGCGGAGTATGTGAGTGGCAGGACAGCAGTTCCGGGAAAGAAAGGCGGTAATGCCCCCTCCCTGAGGACGGACGACGGCGTCAAGAACACCAAAGGTATGGAGCCAGGAAGAAGCAGCAGTCATAGAAGGATCCTTTCTCAGCAGACCGCTGACTTTTTCAATATAGGACGGCTCCAGCCGGTCATCTCCATCCAGTACCAGCACCATAGGACTCTGAGCCTTGCGGATACCGGCGTTTCTGGCGGCAGATACCCCGCCGTTGGGCTGACGGAGGATCGCTATAGGAACGGACCAATTAGCGTCCGATTCAATCTGTTTCAATATACAAATGGAATCTTTATCTGTTGAGCCGTCATCTACGAGAAGGATCCTGGCAGGCAGCAGGGTCTGTTCACATAAAGACTGAACTGCTTCCAGGACCATAGTCCCCTGATTAAAACTGGTGACAACTGCTTCCACATCTTTGGCCAAAGAAGGCCTGATCTTATTCATATCTTTCATGTTACCCTCCAAAACAAAATTTAATACAATACTCATTGTATCATAAAACAACGAGGGGATGTCGCATTAGTCATATTCTCGATTTTGATTAATGCGACATCCCCGACTGCAGCCTGAAATAAGAAAATCCGGAGTATGTGATTTTGCACAAAAGTTAGCTGACTAAATGAAATTTTGTAAATTAATTATGAAAAAATTTAAAAATATAAAATTAAGGGTTGAAAATATCAGGAAATTGCCATATTATAAGTTAGCCGACTAACTAAAGGAAGGAGATGAAAAAATGGAGGAAGAGAAAAGGGAAGAGGACCTGCAGAACCTGTTTGTAAGGCTGACACATCTTTACTATAAGAAAGCTTTTGCTCTGGTAAAGGACTTTGGGATTCATCCGAAACAAGTGCCTTTGGTAGGTCTGGTGTTCTGCCGGGAGGGAATCAGTCAGAAAGAGATTTCCCAGGCGCTCAGGATAAGTCCGCCTACAGTTGCTGTTTCTATTAAGAGACTTGAAAAAGCCGGGATCATAGAACGGAGAGCCGATGAAAAGGATCAGCGTTTAAGCCGTATATACCTTACGGAAGAAGGAAAGGCTGTGACCAGAAGGACAAGAGAATGTATAAAAGAAAGAGAAAAAGCTCTTTTTAAAGACTTTTCTGAAAGCGAGATTTGTCTCCTGCGCCGTTTTTTCCTTCAGATGATCCAGAACCTGGAAGAAGGCGGCAATGAAAAAAACATAGAAAGACTAAATAAGGGGTGACAGTATGTTAAAAATGTTTCATTACATGAAGGAGAGATGGTATTATCTCGTGATGATCCTTCTCCTTCTGTTTGTTCAGGCCTTTTGCGATCTGTCTCTGCCGGATTACACATCAGATATCATCAATGTGGGAATCCAGCAAAAGGGCATAGAAGACGGAGTACCGGAAAAGCTCCGGGAAGAATCCGCTGATAAACTGTTTTTGTTTATGGACCAGGAGGACAGAGAACAGGTCCAGGAAGACTATACTCTGACCGATGGGATGTATGAGCTGAAAGATATCAGTTCTGAAGAACGGGAAGAACTGAACAGTATCTTAGGAGTTCCGGAACTGATCGTAACCGGCCTTTCCGATCCTTCTTCCCAGGAAGTGGCTCAGATAAAAGAACAGATGGGACTGGATCAGGACGCTGATATTTTCCAGATTCTGGAACAGATCCCAAAGGAGCAGCTCTCTCAGATGCTTTCCGGTATGGAAGAACAGTTTGAGCAGATGCCGGATTCTATCGTGACTCAGTCAGCAGTGCTGTTTGTCCAGGACGAATACAGCGCTCAGGGGCAGGACCTGGATCAGATGCAGATGCATTATATCCTTCTCACCGGAGGAAAGATGCTGGGTCTTGCCTTTCTGGGAATGGCAGCGGCGATCACCGTTACCTTCTTATCCGCAAGGGTTGCGGCTACACTGGGAAGAAATCTGAGAAACAGTGTGTACCGGAAAGTCCTTTCTTTTTCCGGCGCAGAGCTGAATCATTTTTCCACAGCTTCACTTATTACCAGAAGCACCAATGACGTACAGCAGATCCAGCTTCTTTTCGCCATGATCTTCCGTATCGTTCTTTATGCGCCTATCCTGGGGATCGGAGGCGTATATAAAGTATTCCAGACCGATGCTTCTATGACATGGATCCTGGCGCTGGCCGTGGTCGTGATCATGCTGTTTGTAGGTCTGCTGTTTAAGATCGCCATGCCTAAGTTCACCAAGCTCCAGTATCTCATCGATAACCTGAACCTGGTGGCAAGGGAGATCCTTACCGGCGTCTATGTGATCCGTGCGTTCAGCACAGAGAAACATGAAGAAGAGCGTTTTGAAGACGCAAATTATAAACTGATGAAGACCAACCTTTTTGTAAACCGGTGTATGACCTTTATGATGCCGGTAATGATGCTGATCATGAACGGGATCACAGTGCTGATCGTCTGGAACGGCTCCCATGCCGTAGATGACGGAACCATGCAGGTAGGAAATATGATGGCCTTCATGCAGTACGCTATGCAGATCATTATGGCCTTCCTGATGATCACTATGATGTCTATTATGATACCCAGAGCCGGTGTTTCCGCAAAGCGTATCAACGAAGTTATGGAGACAGAAGTAAGTATCCAGGATGGAGAAAATCATACAGAACCTTCCCCGGACAGAAAAGGAGAAGTGGTTTTCGACCATGTAGGCTTTGCTTATCCGGGAGCTGATGAGGAGACAATTTCCGATATCAGCTTTACTGCGAAAAAAGGAGAGACCGTGGCCTTTATCGGAAGTACCGGAAGCGGTAAGAGTACGCTGGTAAATCTGATCCCCAGATTCTTTGATGTGACCAGAGGAAAGATCCTGGTTGACGGTGTGGATATCCGGGAAATGGATCTGAAGAGCCTTAGGAATAAGATCGGCTATGTGCCTCAGAAGGGAGTCCTGTTCTCCGGGACCATTGATTCCAATATCCGTTACGGAAATGACGACGCCTCTCCTGAAGAGGTAGAAAGAGCAGCCAAGATCGCCCAGGCCTGGGATTTTATCCAGGAAAAAGAAGACGGACTGGAAGATCCTATTGCTCAGGGGGGAACCAACGTGTCCGGAGGTCAGAAACAGCGTCTGTCCATTGCCAGGGCTATTGCCAAGAATCCGGAGATCTATATTTTTGATGACAGTTTTTCCGCTCTTGATTACAAGACAGATGTAGTCTTGAGAAGAGCGCTGAAAAAAGAAACCAAGGATGCCACCACGCTGATCGTCGCACAGCGTATCAGCACTATTCTTCACGCAGACCGTATCCTGGTACTGGATGAAGGACGTGTGGTTGGTCAGGGAACTCATAAAGAGCTTTTAAAATCCTGTGACGTATATCGCCAGATCGCCATGTCACAGTTGTCAGAGGAGGAATTAGCCAATGAGTAATGAAAGACCGAGAGGCCCTATGGGCAGACACGGACGTGGAATGTCCGGGGAGAAAGCCAAGAATTTCAAAGGGGCAATGAAAAGACTTTTTATCTATATGGAGAGATACCGTATCCAGCTTTTTATCATGCTGCTGTTTGCGGTAGGAAGCACCATTTTTAATATTATCGGCCCGAAGATCCTGGGAAAAGCCACTACAGAGCTTTTTAACGGGATCGTGTCAAAGATCAGCGGAGGAGCGGGAATTGATTTCGGAAAGATCGCCCAGATCCTTATCGGAGCCATGTGCCTGTATCTGGTCAGCGCAGTATTTTCCTTTGTCCAGGGATTTATCATGTCAGGGATCTCTAACAATGTGACCTATAATCTGAGAAAAGATATTTCCGGAAAGCTGAACCGGCTTCCTCTGAAATACTATGAGACCAAGACTCACGGTGAGATCCTTTCCAGGATCACCAATGATGTGGATACCCTTCAGACCAGCATTAACCAGAGTTTTACTCAGATGATCACATCTGTGACCACCCTGATCGGCGTATTTGTCATGATGCTGTCTATCAATGTATGGATGACTCTGGCTTCTCTTCTGATCCTGCCGGTTTCTATGGTGATCATCGGAAATGTAATGAAACATTCTCAGAAATATTTCCGTGATCAGCAGAGATATTTAGGTGAAGTAAACGGCCAGGTAGAGGAGATCTATGGGGGACATAACGTAGTCCAGGCCTTTAATAAACAGGAAGATGTGATCCGTGATTTTGAAAAGACCAACGACAAGCTGTATACCTCCGCATGGAGATCCCAGTTCTTCTCCGGCATGATGATGCCTATTATGCAGTTTGTAGGAAATCTGGGGTATGTAATGGTAGCTCTTTTAGGCGGCTATATGGTGATCCGGGGCAACGTGGCGGTAGGAGATATCCAGGCTTTCTTTCAGTATATCCGGAACTTTACCCAGCCTATCCAGCAGATCGCCCAGGTGACGAATATGCTCCAGTCTTCTGCAGCGGCTGCAGAGAGAGTCTTTGAGTTCCTGGATGAGGAGGAAGAAGACCAGACTGTGGAGAACCCGGTGGATATCCACAACTTAGATGGAAATGTGGAAGCCCGTCATGTGGCTTTCGGCTATGATCCAAGTCATGTGATCATCCATGATTTCAACATGAAGGTGAAGGAAGGACAGAAGGTGGCTATCGTAGGTCCTACAGGAGCGGGAAAGACCACCATGATCAAGCTGCTCATGCGGTTTTATGATGTAAATTCCGGGGAGATCCTGATTGACGGCCACAATGTAAAAGACTTTAACAGAAGCGAACTGCGGGAAATGTTCGGCATGGTGCTCCAGGATACCTGGCTGTTCCACGGAACTATTATGGAAAATATCCGGTACGGACGGCTGGACGCCACAGATGAAGAAGTCATCGCCGCAGCCAAGGCAGCCCATGTCCATCACTTTATCATGTCCCAGCCGGGAGGTTATCAGATGGTCCTGAATGAGGAGACCAATAACATTTCTCAGGGACAGAAACAGCTTCTTACCATTGCCAGAGCAATCCTGGCAGATAATAAGATCCTGATCCTGGATGAAGCCACTTCCTCTGTGGATACCAGGACCGAGGAACGGATACAGAGCGCTATGGATAACCTGATGAAAGGAAGGACCAGCTTTGTTATCGCTCACCGTCTCTCAACTATCCGGGACGCAGACCTGATCCTGGTCATGAATGAGGGAGATATCATTGAACAGGGAACCCATGAGGAACTGCTGGCAGCAGGCGGGTTCTACGCAAATCTATATAATAGTCAGTTTGAAAAGGCGGAAGCGGTATAAGCCGCTTCCGGGGTGCAAAGTTCTCAGGAACCGCCATCTGTTTTATTGCTCAGCCTGCGCTGCTTTGAGCCTGTGGTCTCAAAGCGTGCTCGGCGAATTCGCATAAAACAGATGGCGGTTCTTTTAGGTTTTGGGAGCGGAAGAGGTTATACCAGCAGGCTGCTGAGTTTTTCCAGTCCCTTTTTTCCGGCAAGGTAGGTTTTCCGCTGCCGCAGGTAGTAATGGCGGAGATTACGGAGCTGGGCGGGAGAAGGCTTTTTCTGGCCGTAGGCGAAGGCTTCTGTGGTGGCGTACAGAGCGGTAAATTCTTCTTTCAGGGGCTCAGGGAGTTTTTCTGAGAGAAGGCGGAAATATTCACGGTCTGTGGAAGCCTGGATCTTTATGGAAAACTCCAGCTTCCAGAGCCTAATCAGATTTTTGAAAACAGTCAGGTATGCCTGAGTGGGGCTTCCGGAAAAATATCCCAGCCGGAGACGGAAGAGCTGGCGGCGGAGGAACAGCAGGAGCAGAAACAGCACACTCAGAACTGATACGGTGATCAGGAGGCCTTTTCCCACAGAAAACAGGATGCTAAAAGCTCCTATATTTTCAGAAGGCCCTTCTGCGCCGGCAGTGATTTCTTCTTGGACATTTTCCTCAGGAGTTACTTCCTCAGGAGTTTCCTCAGGAATTTCTACAACTGCAGAGGCTGTGTAAGGATTAAATCCAGGAGTTACTTCCACAGGAACCCATCCGGCGCCCTGGGTGTAGACTTCAACCCAGGCATGAGCCTGGGAATCAGAGATATCTTCAGTGAAAGGCCCTTCTGAGTCTTTGGACATCATGTCATCTGCCAAAACGGCGTAACCGCTGACATATCTGGCCGGAATGCCGTACATGCGGAAAAGCTGGGTGCCTACTGTGGCAAAGTGGATACAGAAACCTCTTTGCTGTTCATAGAGCAGTTCCCGGGCTATGGTGCTGTCAGAAGAAAAAGGATCCAGAGCCAGACTATAGGAAGCATGGCTCCAGAGAAAATTCTGGATTTCTTCCGCCGCATTGACAATATCTTCATCGGAAGGTTCCAAAGGCATAGAAGAGTAGACTGGAAGCTGAGTAAGTTCTCCCGTGACGCTTTCCATCTCTTCCTGATCCCAGAAAAGGTAGCGGCTGCGGCAGAAATCTCCATATGCTTCCAGCAGATCCCCGCTGCTTTGGGAAAAATTCTCCAGAGAAGGGGTATCTATAGTATCTATAGTAAGAGGAAAGTACTGTGCGCTTATACTCCTGGGAGCGGAGCCGGCAAACTGGTTGCTTTCAGAAAGGGCGACACCTTCTCCCTGGCTGGACAGAGGCAGATAAGTAAAACCGGGAGAAAAAGAAAATTCCATGGAAAGGGAGAGGATGTCCTCTGCGGGAATGGAATACAAGGGAAGATTGTAGATATCCTGGGCCTGCTGCCGGGAAAGCCCCCTTGTCTGGGCATAGGCATACCATTCTTGGTCTTCGGGAGGAGTCCACTGAAAATCCATATAGTCTGATCCGATAAATCCCCGTAAATAGAGCGTATAAGGGGAAGACTTGCTGAGCTCCACAGACAGCACTGTCTGATAGGCATATCTTGGAGGGCTGCTGGTAATCGTCTGGGAATCTGTCTGATCTTCGTAGGAAAACATATAAGTACCATTGGTTCCTCCTTCTGGCTGGACAGGTTCCGGAGAGTCATCATTTCCAGATAAAATCCTGTTTCCTATCGTATTGACATAGGAAGATAAGGCCTCGCTGGACTGAAAAACCTGCGGAGCAATCATAGGAGTAAAGAGATAAGCGGCGGCCAAAAACAGCAGACCCTGGGCCGGAAGGACCAGAAGCCAGAATCTGGATATGGTTTTGGGATACAGGGCGCCCTTCCATAAAATAAAGGCTTCTACTGGCAGGAAAAACAGAATGGCCGGAACCGGGATTTCCAGCAGATAAGAACAGAAAAACGGAAATCCCAGAAGCAGCACAAAGAGTATAGTATTTTTCCATAGCATAACGAAAAGCGTCATCAGCAGATAAAAGATAAGAAAAAATATCAAAAGGACTAATTTATCTTTTATGGAATCACTATATCCGGGAAAGAGACTGAAATTATAAACAGTTTTAACCTGATTTTCCACCGCTCCCAGGGCGCTGGAAAACTGCCGGAAAAAATCTGCCCGAAAGATCAAAAAGAACAGCAACAGTATGCCTAAGGTTCCGAAAAAAAGTAAAAAAAACCTTTTTGTCTTTCTAAAAGAAAAAAGCAATGCCCCGCCGAAGCCCAGGATCATACACAATTCAACCATTCGCATAAAAGAAAAATCCGGGGAAAAGATCAAAGAAAAATTCAGAACAAAGCTGGCGCAGGAAAAAAAGAACAGAAGAAAAGAGCAGAAAAATCCCAGAAGAAAGGGGTTCTTGTTTGATTCAGGTCTTCCGGACTGTATGGTTAAATAAAAATTTTCAATCTTCTTCATCTTCATCCTCCCAAATTATAAAGTAATTTCTGTCAGCGCCAGATCTTCTTTCCAGTTCACAGCGTCAGTAGAGAGGAGTTTTATATCCTCCTGCCAAAGTTCCAGCCTGGTGTCCAACAGCAGACGGGAAGCCCAGGTATCTGTGGGATACTCCTGGGAATACAGGGCATAAAGATCTCTGGATTCCTGATAAAATTTTCCATGAAGGAGAAAATACAGGGCAAATGTCAGATCTTCTTCATTGCGTATGGGAAGCCGCTGGAAACACTGGGCCTTTTGATCAAACCAGATCATCAGATGGCTGCATTTTATTTCCAGCATGCTGAAAGAGAGAGAGGCTGCGCATTGAAAAAAGCTGCTGATCTGTTTGACAGAATTTATCTGAACAGGCGCCTTCAGATCCAGAAACAGAAGAATGGAAAAGCCTTCTCCGGTGACAGGGCTCCGTATCAGCAATTCATCGGCCCGGGCACTGAGCTTCCAGTGTACCAGCCCCAGACGGTCTCCGGGATGATAGCTGCGGACGTCGTCCTGAAAACTTCCTGAGACAGAAGAGAGGAATGGATTTTCCAAAGTATCTTCTCCTTCGGGAGAAAAATATCTTGTCTGTTCACTAAGTCTTAATGGGATGAGAGAAGGCTCTGGAAAGAACAGGGCTTCTCCCAGGTAATCTGTCCGCCGGGATATCCGGGCCAGAGAGAAGAAACTGTATATCCGCATTTTTTTTATGTATATCTGGAACCTTCCGCAATAAGGGGAAGAAAAGGTAAGAGAATATTTTCTGCGGCATCTGGGGCCAAGAGAAAGAGAAAGAATTTTACTTTCTGCTTTGTGTCCATTTTGATCCAGGAGAATAAGCCGGAGCTTTATACCGGATACAGGCAGTAGGCCGGGATTTTTTACAGTTAAAGTAAAAACAGCCTGATTTTCTTTACTGCTGTTGGCAGAAGGAGGAAAGTCCATCCGGACTTTCTGGATATTATACAAAAGCTGAAGGATTGAACCTACAAACCAGAATACAAAAAGAAGACAGAGAGCCAGGGCGGCATTACTTTCGTACAATACAGCAAGGTAAAGCAAAACAAAGAAAACCAGAAGAAAAAAAGGATTTATCATCATATGATCTCACCTCAGGATTTACGGAGGGAAGGGCCGGGGACAGTTTTCAGGATCTCCTCTAAAATCGAAAACGGGGTAAGGTGGCTGATCCTGGCTTTTGCGTTCAGAATCATGCGATGGGCGCATACATCCATGAAAACTTCCTGAATGTCATCAGGAGTAACATAGGTTTTATTCCGAAGATAAGCGTTGGCCTGGGCCATTCTGGCAAGGGACAGAGTTCCCCGGGGACTGACACCCAGTTCAGTCATGGGATTCGTTCGGGTAGCCTGGATTAGAGAGACTATATAACGATAGATCCGGTCGTGGATAAAGATATTCCGGACTTCATCCTGCATCCGGAGCAGTTCAGAGGCATCTGCCGCCGGGGCCACCTGTTCAATAGTATTTCGGGCGATCCTGCCCTTCAGGATAGAAATTTCCTCATTGATATCCGGATAGCCCATAGTAAGACAGACTGTAAAACGATCCAACTGAGACTGGGGGAGAAGCTGTGTTCCTGCAGAGCCTGCGGGATTCTGGGTAGCGATTACAATGAAGGGTCTGGGCAGCAGATGGGTGACCCCGTCTACGCTGACCTGGCCCTCTTCCATAACTTCCAGAAGGGCAGACTGGGTCCTGGGAGAAGTACGGTTTATTTCATCTCCCAGGAAAAGGTTGCACATTACGGCTCCCGGCTGATAATAAAATTTTCCGGTTTCTTTTCTGTACATGGTAAAACCGGTAAGGTCTGCAGGCAGAACATCAGGAGTAAAAGTAAGACGTTTTTCCCGGAGATTTAAAGCTTTGGAAAAAGCCAGAGCCATGGTTGTTTTCCCTACTCCCGGGATATCTTCCAGAAGGATGTGGCCGGAGGCTAAAATCGCCATCATAACTTTGCGTATGCATTCTTCTTTTCCGATGACTGCTTTTTGCACTTCACGAATGACCTGATGGGCTTGCAGGCTGAGATTATTTTGGCTGTTCATGACCATTTCTCCTTTGCCAGTGTTAAAAACATAAATATTCTAAATCTATTATAAAAGACATGACTGATACTGACAATTCTTTTTTGTAAAATGGAGGAAAACACTATTTCGCTTTAAATTGCTAAAATTTATAGTTGACAAATGGCTGGCACCCGGATATGATAGGAGTAACTCAAAACAGAAAGGCTGGTACAGTGAAATGGTGCGGCAGAATCTTTGCGGAAATGGAAATTCCTATTTTTATTACTGCTTCCTGGGCTTTTATGGCGCAGGTTCTTTTTGCTGCAGAAATAATTCCTGATAGGAAACACTGTCCATGGAGAAAAGCCGGTGTCTGCAGCAGACACCGGCTTTTTCAGATTATAGGAGGAAATTATCATGATACTTGTATTGAAAAACAATGCGGACCAGAAAAAAGTGGAGGAACTGAAAAAACAGCTGACAGATATGGGGCTGAAGCTCCATCTGTCGGAAGGAATGAATACATCTCTTATCGGCCTGATCGGGGATACCACCGAAGTAGATGAAGAATGGCTGGGAGCCCTGGATGTGATTGAATCTGTAAAGCGGATCAATGAGCCGTACAAAAAGGCAAACAAAGCTATGCATCCCAAGGACACTGTGATTGAAGCAGGCGGGAGGAAAATCGGAGGAGGGAATTTCCAGGTGATCGCAGGTCCTTGTTCCGTAGAGTCAAAAGAACAGATGACAGAAGTGGCTTTTGATGTGCAGAAAGCAGGAGCGGGCCTCTTAAGAGGCGGCGCGTTTAAACCCAGAACTTCGCCCTATTCTTTCCAGGGCCTTGGAAGCGAAGGACTGAAAATGCTTTTGGAAGCTAAGAAAGCCACAGGTCTTCCTGTCGTAACAGAAATTATGAGCGCTGAACATCTGCCTTTGTTTGAAGAGGTAGATGTGATCCAGGTCGGCACAAGAAATATGCAGAATTTTGAACTTTTAAAAGAACTGGGAAAAATCAGAAAGCCTATTCTTTTAAAAAGAGGAATGGCCAATACTTTGGAAGAACTGCTGATGAGCGCTGAATATATTATGGCGGGAGGAAACGAGCAGGTCATCCTGTGCGAAAGAGGAATCCGTACCTTTGAGACTTCCATGAGAAATACTTTGGACATCTCGGCCATTCCTATGCTGAAGTCTAAGACTCATCTTCCGGTGATCGTAGATCCCAGTCATGCGGCTGGAATCCGTTTTATGGTAGAACCTTTGACCCTGGCCGCTATTGCAGCGGGAGCAGACGGGGTGATGATCGAAGTCCATAATAATCCGGAAAAGGCTCTCTGTGACGGAAAACAGTCTCTTACTCCGGAAAGCTTTGCTGATTTGATGGAAAAAGTGAAAAAAACTGCAGTATTTTTTGGAAAGACCATGTAGGCACCATCTTCAGGGAGGGCAGATTGTTCTTGAAGAGATGGAAGAACATAGAGTATAATGTTGTCCATGACGCAAAATAATAGAAGTTTATTGAGAAATGGAGACAGAAATATGAAATCTGTGGTTTTAGCAGAAAAGCCTTCGGTTGCCAGAGATATTGCAAGAGTCCTTAAGTGCAGTAAAAAAATAAACGGGGCGCTGGAAGGAAATCAATATGTGGTAACCTGGGCTCTGGGGCATCTGGTTACTTTGGCAGACCCTGAAGAATATGATAAAAAATATAAAGAATGGAAGATGGAAGATCTGCCTTTGATGCCAAAAAAAATGGAGCTGGTCGTGATCAGACAGACATCGAAACAGTATCAGGCGGTAAAGGCCCAGCTTTTCAGAAAAGACGTAAATGAGATCATTATTGCTACGGATGCAGGCAGGGAAGGGGAACTGGTGGCCAGGTGGATCCTGGAAAAGGCTCACTGCACGAAACCTGTTAAACGGTTATGGATCTCTTCTGTAACGGATAAGGCCATCAAAGAAGGATTTGCTCATCTAAAAGACGGCAGAGAGTATGAACCTCTGTATGATGCCGCTGTATCCAGAGCGGAAGCTGACTGGCTGGTGGGGATCAACGCAACCAGAGCTCTTACCTGCAAATATAACGCACAGCTTTCCTGCGGCAGAGTCCAGACACCGACCCTTGCCATGATCGCAGCAAGAGAAGAAGAAATACGTCAGTTTAAGCCTCAGGAATATTATAGCCTGACTCTTCTGGCAGGAGGACTCCGCTTCTCCTGGCAGGAAGAAAAAAGCGGAAGCCGCCGTTCTTTTTCAAAGGAACGGATGGAAGAGATAAAATCCAGGACAGGAAATGGGATCCTGGAGATAAAGGAAATTGAAAAGACCGGCAAGAAAACTTATGCGCCGGGACTGTATGATCTTACGGAACTTCAGAGGGATGCCAACAAGAAATTTGGATTTTCTGCAAAAGAAACTCTGAATATTATGCAGCGTCTGTATGAAAATCATAAGGTCCTTACCTATCCGAGAACTGATTCCCGGTATATCGGAAGCGATATCGTGCCTACGATCAAAGAAAGGCTGAAAGCCTGCGCCGTGGGGCCTTACAGAAAGATTGCAGGTCCTTTGTCTATGCGTCCGGTAAAAGCAAGCAAATCTTTTGTAGACGACAAGAAAGTCAGCGATCATCATGCGATCATTCCTACAGAGCAGTTTGTCCAGCTGGATCATATGACAAATGAAGAAAGAAAGATTTATGATCTGGTGGTAAGACGTTTCTGCAGCGTTCTGTATCCTCCTTTTGAATATGAGCAGACTACTGTCAGGGGACAGGCAGGAGGGGAAACTTTTACTGCAAAAGGAAAAATCGTGAAGAGCCAGGGCTGGAAAGAAGCTTATGAAGGAGAATGGACGGAAGATGAGGAAGAAGAATTTCAGACCCTGAAAGAATTGGAGCAGGGCCAGCGGCTGAAGATAGACAGAGCCGATATTTCTGCAGGGAAGACTCAGCCTCCTGCTCATTTCAACGAAGCTACGCTTCTTTCCGCTATGGAAAATCCAGTAAAATATATGCGGTCAAAGGACGTCCAGGCAGCCAAAACGCTGGGAGAGACCGGGGGGCTGGGAACTGTAGCAACCAGAGCAGATATTATCGAAAAGCTTTTTCACACCTTTCTTATGGAAAAAAGAGGCAGCGATATCCTGTTGACTTCTAAGGCAAAACAGCTTCTGGAACTGGTGCCGGAAGACTTGAAAAAGCCGGAACTGACTGCAGACTGGGAGATGCGGCTTTCCAGGATCGCCCAGGGAAAACTAAAGAAAAATATTTTTTTAAAGGATATAAAAAACTATACGGAAGAAATCATCGGAGAGATCAAATCCGGCCAGGGAACTTTCCGGCATGATAATCTTACAAATACCAAATGCCCGGTGTGCGGAAAAAGGATGCTGGCAGTAAACGGGAAAAACAGTAAAATGCTGGTGTGTCAGGACAGAAACTGCGGCCACAGAGAGACAATTTCCCGGCTTACCAATGCCCGCTGTCCTAACTGTCATAGAAAAATGGAATTGTATCTGAAAGGAAAAGAGGATACTTTTATCTGCTCTACCTGCGGTTATAAAGAAAAACTTTCCAGCTTCCAGGCCAGAAGAGAGAAGGAAGGAGCGGGGGTAAGCAAGAGAGATGTGCAGAGGTATCTGAACAAACAGCATAAGGAGGCTCAGGAGCCTATTAATAATGCTTTTGCCCAGGCTCTGGCAAAAATAAGCCTGAAAGAAGATTAGTCTGTGTTGTTAAAAAAATATTTTCAGGCGGTTGAAAAAACTGCCTGAAAATAAAAAGATAAGAAAGATTTTGTTTATATTACGGGGGAGTTCATAAATTGTTTAGAAAAAATTATCTTGTCACCTTATAAAAGGGTATGATAATATAGTATCGTGCTAAAGTGATGAAAGATGAAGAAAGAAAAGGGGGAATCTAAATGTCAGGATTCAATATGAAAGTTACGCCTCAGTTAGAAGCTCTAACAGAAATCTGCAGAGAGCATGGTAAGATAGACGTTGATTTGTATGGAAAATATGATGTAAAGAGGGGACTCCGGGATATAAATGGAAAAGGAGTTCTTGCGGGACTCACTCAGATTTCCAATATCGTTTCCAGTAAAGTGGTGGATGGAAAGACTGTTCCCTGTGAAGGCGAGTTGTATTATCGGGGAATTAATATAGAAAAGCTGACCCAGGGATTTTTGTCAGATAAGAGATTTGGTTTTGAAGAAACTACATATCTTCTTCTTTTCGGAAAATTGCCCAACAAAAACGAGCTGGAAGAATTTAAAGGCATATTAGCCGCACAGAGAAGTCTTCCAAGAAATTTTGTAAGAGACGTTATCATGAAAGCTCCCAGCCGGGACATGATGAACACTCTGTCCAGAAGTGTTCTTACTCTTTATTCTTATGATGCAGATCCGGAAAATATCGAATTATCCAATGTACTTCGCCAGTGTATCAATCTTATCAGTGTGTTCCCAATGCTTTCCGTATATGGTTATCAGGCTCACAGACATTACAACCAGGGGAAGAGTCTGTATATCCATAATCCGGAAAAGCATTTGTCTACAGCAGAAAATATTTTGCTGATGCTCAGACCGGATAAGAAGTACACTCCATTTGAGGCTACGATCCTGGATCTGGCACTGGTGCTTCACATGGAACATGGAGGAGGCAACAATTCTACCTTTACCACCCATGTCGTATCATCTTCAGGGACAGACACTTATTCTACTATTGCTGCTGCTCTTGGATCTCTTAAAGGCCCAAAACACGGGGGCGCTAACATTAAAGTAGTAAGTATGTTCCATGATATGAAAAGACACATTAAAGATCCTAACGATGAGGACGAGATCCGGGCTTATCTGGTCAAACTCCTGCATAAAGAGGCATTCGACAAAAGAGGTCTTATTTACGGTATGGGCCATGCGGTATATTCTATTTCAGACCCGAGAGCTCAGATTTTTAAGAAATTTGTAAAACAGCTTGCAGAAGAAAAAGGAAGAAAAAAAGATTATGAACTGTATGCTAAAATTGAAAGGCTGGCTCCTGAAGTGATCGCTCAGGAACGCCGGATATACAAAGGCGTAAGCGCCAATGTGGATTTTTACAGCGGTTTTGTATACAGCATGCTGGGACTTCCTCTGGAACTGTATACCCCGATGTTCGCCATTGCCCGTATAGTGGGATGGAGTGCCCACCGTATGGAAGAGCTGATCAATACCGATAAGATCATCCGTCCGGCATACAAGAATGTTCTGGAAGAACAGCCTTATGTATCTTTGGAGGAACGCTGAGTTTGACAAAATCCTCCGGTGCTGTTACCATAGGTTTCAAAGAAAAGAAAGGAACCAGGTGGTATGCTGGAGAGATTTTTTCCCGATGAATATATGGAGTCAACTTACAGTATAGATTTTGAAAAACTGTATGAAAAAGGATACAGAGGGATTATATTTGATATAGACAATACGCTGGTGCCTCATGGGGCGCCGGCGGATGAACGGGCAGAGGAACTGTTCAGAAGGCTTAAAAAGATTGGGTTTTCCTGTTGCCTGCTTTCTAATAATCAGTATGAAAGGGTCAGTTCCTTTAATAAAAATATTCAGGTCAGTTTTATTGAAAATGCCCATAAGCCGGGGCGCAAAAACTATCTGAAAGCAATGGAACTGATGGGAACCAATCTGAAAAATACAGTATTTATTGGAGACCAGCTTTTTACTGATGTGTACGGCGCAAAAAGAACGGGAATGTATAATATTTTGGTGAAGCCCATTCATCCTAAAGAGGAAATCCAGATCGTGCTTAAGAGAAAGCTGGAAAAAATCGTACTTTATTTTTATAGGAAAGAGCTGAGAAGGCGAAAAAACAGTTGAAAAATACCAGGATGTATTATAGAATAAAGTACAGCGGAAAAATTTTGCTTTTTTTCCCAATGGACGAATAAGGAGGAGTATCATTATGATATCAGCAGGAGATTTTAAAAATGGTCTCACACTGGAAATTGATGGTAATGTAGTA
>DWUX01000064.1 GCA_019120545.1 Candidatus Blautia stercoripullorum
CTTCCTGGGAGTAGGAGCTATGACAGACTTTGGTCCCCTGATCGCAAATCCCAAGAGTTTCCTCATGGGTGCAGCGGCACAGTTAGGTATTTATGTGGCTTATTTCCTGGCAATCTTTATGGGATTCAACGGAAAGGCTGCAGCAGCAATCTCCATTATCGGAGGAGCTGACGGTCCTACTTCTATTTTCCTGGCAGGAAAACTGGGCCAGTCCGGACTTATGGGCGCCATTGCGGTGGCAGCATATTCCTATATGTCTCTGGTTCCTATTATCCAGCCGCCAATTATGAAACTTCTCACAACAGAGGAAGAGAGAAAGATCAAGATGGAACAGCTCCGTCCGGTTTCCAAACTGGAAAAGATCCTGTTCCCTATCGTTATCACTGTAGTGGTATGTTTGATCCTGCCTACTACCGCTCCTCTGGTTGGTATGCTGATGCTTGGAAACCTGTTCCGTGAGTCAGGCGTGGTGAAACAGCTGACAGAGACAGCTTCCAATGCTCTTATGTATATTGTTGTAATCCTTCTGGGAACTTCTGTAGGAGCTTCCACAAGCGCAGAAGCGTTCCTGAAGATGGATACTCTGAAGATCGTTGTCCTGGGTCTGGTGGCCTTTGCCTTCGGTACCGCAGGAGGCGTGCTCCTGGGCAAGCTGATGTGCAAGCTGTCCCACGGCAAGATCAACCCGCTGATCGGTTCCGCCGGTGTATCCGCCGTACCTATGGCAGCCCGTGTATCCCAGAAAGTGGGAGCGGAAGCGGATCCTACCAACTTCCTGCTGATGCACGCCATGGGACCAAACGTTGCCGGAGTAATCGGTACAGCCGTAGCTGCGGGAACCTTTATGGCGATCTTCGGTGTGTAAGGGATTAGAAGAATTTAGATGGAGGAAAGAAAGATGGCAGAAGTAGCAAAAAAACCTATTAAAATTACTGAGACGATCCTGCGTGACGCTCATCAGTCTCTGATCGCCACAAGAATGACAACAGAGCAGATGCTGCCAATCGTAGATAAACTGGATAAAGTGGGCTATCATTCTGTGGAGTGCTGGGGCGGCGCGACTTTTGACGCTTCCCTGCGTTTCCTGAAGGAAGACCCATGGGAAAGACTTCGTAAATTCCGTGACGGATTTAAGAATACAAAACTTCAGATGCTGTTCAGAGGACAGAATATTTTAGGATATCGTCCTTATGCAGATGACGTGGTAGAATATTTTGTACAGAAATCCATTGCCAACGGAATTGATATCATTCGTATCTTTGACTGTATGAATGACCTGAGAAACCTGCAGACAGCAGTAAAAGCCGCTAACAAAGAAAAGGGACATGCACAGGTGGCTATGTCCTATACTTTAGGCGAGGCTTACACTCTGGACTACTGGGTGGATCTGGCCAAGAGGATCGAAGATATGGGAGCAAATTCCATCTGTATCAAGGATATGGCCGGTCTGCTCCTTCCATATACTGCAACTGAACTGGTAACTGCTCTGAAAGAAGCTGTAGATATCCCTATCCAGCTTCATTCACACTATACTTCCGGCGTAGCTTCCATGACTTATCTGAAAGCTGTAGAGGCAGGAGTAGATGTGATCGATACTGCTATATCTCCGTTTGCCCTGGGTACTTCTCAGCCGGCTACAGAAGTTATGGTAGAAACCTTTAAGGGAACCCCATATGATACTGGTTTTGATCAGAATCTGCTGGCAGAGATCGCAGATTACTTCCGTCCGATCCGTGATGATGCACTGGATTCCGGACTGCTCAATCCGAAGAACCTGGGAGTAAACATTAAGACTCTGCTTTATCAGGTACCAGGCGGTATGCTTTCTAACCTGACTTCACAGCTGAAAGAACAGCATGCAGAAGACAAATACTATGAAGTTCTGGAAGAGGTTCCGAGAGTTCGTAAAGATCTTGGCGAGCCGCCTCTTGTTACACCGTCTTCTCAGATCGTTGGTACCCAGGCGGTATTCAATGTGCTGATGGGTGAGCGTTATAAGATGGTAACCAAAGAGACAAAAGATGTCTTAAGCGGCAAGTACGGCGCTACTGTAAAGCCTTTCAATCCGGAAGTACAGAAGAAGTGTATTGGCGATGCAGAAGTGATCACCTGCCGTCCGGCGGACCTTCTGGAGCCTGAACTGGATACCTTAAGAGGAGAGATGGCTCAGTGGTCCGAGCAGGAAGAAGATGTACTGACCTATGCTCTGTTCCCGCAGGTTGCAACAGACTTCTTTAAATACAGAGAAGCCCAGCAGACTAAGGTGGATCCAAAGGAAGCTGATACAGAGAACGGAGTATATCCGGTATAAAAAATAAAAAGTAACAGAACAGCCGTCTTGCAAAACTCTTTGAAAATAGATTGTATTTCTGGAGTTTTGCGAGACGGCTTTTTTGATTTTCCTGAGATTTTATGATATGATAATTGAAATGTGAGAGGAAAAAGAAAAGAAGGGACACAGGAATGGGTAATACAGAACACTTGCTTGGCAGGATCCAGCAGCAATATCAGAGCTTCAGCAAAGGACAAAAAAAGCTTGCCTCGTATATTCTGGATAACTATGATAAAGCGGCGTTTCTGACGGCTGCAAAGCTGGGAGAAACCGTAGGTGTAAGTGAGTCTACGGTAGTGCGCTTCGCCATCCATCTGGGATATAAAGGATATCCGGAATTTCAGAAAGTGCTGGAGGAACTGGTAAGAAATAAACTGAATTCTATACAGCGAATGGAGGTAACCTATGGAAAAGTGCCTCAGTCAGAAATTCTTGATACAGTGCTTCATTCAGACATTGATAAGATCAAACAGACTCTGGAAGGAATCGATCATGAAGCTTTTGAAAGGGCAATAGAAATACTTTTATCCGCTAAAAATATCTATATAGTAGGAATACGGAGCTGCGCACCTCTTGCCAGCTTTATCAGTTTTTATCTGAATCTGATTTTTGATAATGTGCGGCTTTTAACAACAAGCAGTTCCAGCGAGATATTTGAACAGATGATTCATATTGGCGAGCAGGACGTAATAGTGGGGATCAGTTTTCCGAGATATTCTATGAGAACTTTAAAAGCTCTGGAGTTTGCTAAGAACAGAAAGGCCAAAGTGATCACTCTTACAGACAGCACCCATTCTCCAATGAATCTTTATTCTTCCTGCAATCTGATCGCAAGAAGTGATATGGCTTCTATTGTTGATTCTTTGGTGGCGCCTTTAAGTGTGATCAATGCTCTGGTTGTTGCGCTGAGTATGAGAAAGCAGAAAGAAGTAGTAGAGCGGTTGAAATCTCTGGAAAAAATCTGGGATGAGTATCAGGTATATGATAATAAGGAGTAGTTATGGCAAAAATAGTGATTATAGGAGGCGGTGCGGCTGGAATGGCCGCAGGGATTTTTCTGGGAGAACAAGGACATCAGGTTCATATCTTTGAAAAAAATGAGAAGCTGGGAAAAAAACTGTTTATTACAGGAAAGGGAAGGTGTAATCTGACAAATTCCTGCGATGAAGAGTCTTTTTTTCGGTCTGTAGTGACAAACCCTAAATTCCTTTACAGTGCCTTTTACGGATATACAAACCAGGACACCATCGCTTTTTTTAAACGTTTAGGACTGAAAATAAAAGAAGAACGGGGAGGCCGGATTTTTCCTGTTTCCGATCATTCTTCTGATGTGATCCGGGTGTTGGAAAACAGATTGAAAGAGCTGGATGTAAAAATACATTTAAACAGCCAGGTTCGGAAAATTCTTATGGATGAGACAGAAAAAGAGGGGAAAAGAATTCAGGGAGTAGTATTAGAGAATGGAGTAAGGATAGGAGCGGACAGAGTGATCGTTGCAACCGGAGGGTATTCTTATCAGGCTACCGGATCTACGGGAGACGGATATCGTTTTGCGCGGGAGACCGGACATGAAGTTACGGAACTTTTGCCCGGTCTGGTACCTATTGAGACGGAAGAAACTTATATACCCAAAATGCAGGGTCTGTCTTTGAAAAATGTGGAACTTACTATAAAAGATGGAAAAAAAATGCTGTATAATAACTTCGGAGAGCTTCTTTTTACCCATTTTGGAATGTCCGGTCCTTTAGTGCTTTCTGCCAGTTCCTATATTGGGAAGAGACTGAAAAAAGGCCCTCTCCAGGGCTCTCTCGATTTAAAGCCGGCTCTTTCCCGTGAACAGCTGGATAAGAGGCTTTTAAGAGAATTTCAGGAAGCTCCGAATAAACAATTTAAGAATGTGGTTACAGGGTGGTTTCCTTCCAAGCTTTATCCGGTTATGATGGAGCTGGGCGGGATTTTGCCTGAAAAAAAAGTACATGAGATTACAAAAGAAGAAAGAGGCGGCTTTCTGGACAAAGTTAAGAACTTCCCGTTTACTATCACAGGATTGAGAGATTTCAACGAGGCCATTATCACTCAGGGCGGAATTAAAGTCAAAGAGATTAATCCCAAGACAATGGAATCGAAAAAAGTAAAAGGCCTGTATTTCGTAGGGGAGGTATTGGATGTAGACGGACTTACCGGAGGCTTTAATCTTCAGATTGCCTGGTCTACAGCAAAGGCTGCAGCTCAGGAGTAAACAGATTTTATGATAAAGGAGAATATATATGGCAATTAATATCGCGATCGACGGGCCGGCGGGCGCCGGGAAAAGCACTATAGCAAAGGCTGTGGCAAGAGAACTGAAATTCATATATGTAGATACGGGAGCAATGTACAGAGCTATGGCTTTGTATCTGATACGCCAGGGAATTTCGCCTAAGGAAAAAGAAAAGATGGAGGAAGTATGCCGCAAGGCAGAAATTTCTATTCTGTATGACAACGGAAGCCAGCAGGTAATCCTGAACGGGGAAAATGTTACCCCCTATCTCAGACAGGAGGCAGTCGGCAATATGGCATCTGTCAGTTCGGCGGATCCGGTGATCAGAGAAAAACTGGTGGAGCTTCAGAGAACTTTGGCATCCAGAGAAAATGTAGTAATGGATGGCAGAGATATAGGAACTTGTGTGCTTCCTGATGCGGATGTGAAAATATATCTGACAGCCAGCGTCAGTACCAGAGCTGCCAGACGGTGTAAAGAACTGGAAGAAAGAGGAATCCCCTGCAGTCTGAAAGAGATAGAAGAAGATATCCAGGAGAGAGACCGGAGAGATATGGAAAGAGAGATATCACCGCTGCGTCAGGCTGAAGATGCATACCTGGTAGATTCTTCTGATATGACCATACAGGAAGTAAAAGAAAAAATTCTCTGTATTTACAGCAGCAAAAGCAGAAAGGAAAACTGAGGAGTATGAAAGAAGTAAAAGTCGCACGGACTGCAGGCTTTTGTTTCGGCGTAAAAAGAGCTGTAGAAAAAGCCTATGAGGTAGCTGCTGAAAAACAGGGGCCGGTTTATACCTATGGCCCTATTATCCACAATGAAGAAGTTGTATCAGATCTTGAAAAACTAGGAGTGGAAGTCCTTGAAACTGAGGAAGAGCTTAGAGGGCTGAAAAAGGGGACCGTGATTATCCGTTCTCATGGTGTGCCGGAATATATATATAAACTTCTGCAGGAGAAGGGACTGGAATGTATAGACGTTACCTGCCCCTTTGTCCTGAAAATACATCGTATTGCAGAAAGAGAAAGCAAAGCCGGACGCCATATTGTGATCATAGGAAATCCGGATCATCCGGAGGTGACAGGAATCAGAGGATGGTGCTATGGCCCCTCCACTGTGATCAGTTCAAAAGAAGAAGCCAGAGCCTTTTTGTCGGAAGAGCACGAAAAAATTTGTATTGTGTCTCAAACGACATTTAATTACAATAATTTTCAAGAAATAGTTGAAATTTTGAACGAAAAGAGGTATGATAGACTTGTTTTAAATACGATTTGTAATGCTACCCAGGATAGACAGAGGGAGGCAGAGGAGATCGCAAAACAGGTAGACGCCATGATTGTCGTTGGGGGCAGG
>DWUX01000065.1 GCA_019120545.1 Candidatus Blautia stercoripullorum
ATGATCCAGCCGGAATCGATCATGAATCTTGTACCGATCTCATATACCTGCACCAGATCTGCACCCATGTTTCCGATCTGAGCACTTCTCAGCTTGTTCAGGGCGTCATCATATTCACCCTGATACTCAGATACAACAGTGATCCCCAGATCATTTTCTTCGTTAAAGCGTTTTACCAGCTCATCGATAGCCTGTCCGTTCACGCCGCCCATAGAATGCCAGAAAGTGATCTCTGTACCGTCTACCTCATCGGCTGCTGCCATAGTCACAGTGCTGTCTGCAGAGTCTCCTCCTTCTGCCGGATCTGTAGAGGAATCTGCCGCTGCCTGCTGATCGGCAATGCTCTGTCCGCCGCCGCAGCCGGCAAGGGCACCTACTGCCATAACGCCTGTCAATAATAATGAAACGATTTTTTTCTTCATTCTTACTCTCCTTTTCCTTTTATCACTTAACCTTTTACCGCACCGGAGAACATACCCCGGATCAGCTGTTTCTGTCCCACAATAAAGATTGCGATTGAGGGAATGATAACCATTACCACACCTGCGATCATCATAGTGATGGACTGGGAATCCACACTGTTCAGCATACTGATACCGATCTGAACGGTTCTCATGTTGTTGGAACCGGTTACCAGCAGAGGCCACATGTACATATTCCAGGAATTAATGAAAGTATATACAGCCATGGCTCCGATGGCAGACTTTGTCAGAGGGATCAGGATCTTTGCAATAAATCTCAGATTGCTGCATCCGTCCAGCTTCGCTGATTCATACAGAGAAATGGGGAAGGACATATAAAACTGACGGAACAGGAAAATTCCCATTGCGGATGTCAGGTAAGGTACGATCAACACCGGATAAGTATCCAGCATTCCCAGATTACCTACTGTCAAATAGTTGGAAACTATGGTTGCCTCTCCGGGAACCATCATAGTTGCCAGAACGATCATGAACAGCACATTTCTTCCTTTAAACTCCAGGAAGGAAAATGCAAACGCTGCCAGAGAGCAGGTAATGATCTGGGCTATGGTAATACTGCCTGCCATAATAAAAGAGTTCAATACAAAGCGAAACAGCGGAATGGTGGTGAAAGCATCAATAAAATTCTGTAAAGTGGGGTTCTTTGGAAACAGGTTCAACTCTGTTGTAAACAGTTCCCCGGAAGGCATAAACGCAATGCTGACAGCGTACAGCAGAGGCAGCAGAATCAGGATTGCAAACACAATATTAACAACCAGACGGCCACCTGTGCGGATCCGCCTTTTGGTCAGCGCCTTTGCATTCATTTCCTGCTTCAGCGCCAGAAGCTGTTCTTTACTGATAGTTTTCTGGCCCCTTAAGGCCATATTGCTTGACTGACTCATCAATAGCTTACTCCTTTCTTCTCAAGTCGGAACATTACCAGTGTAACCAGCATGATAATGATAAACAGGATTACAGACTGAGCTGCGGCGCTTCCGAAACGGTAGTTAAAGAAAGCGTCACGGTAAATGGAATACACGATAACATTGGTAGCTCCGTCCGGTCCTCCCTGGGTCAGGATATTGATCTGGCCAAAGGACTGGAAGGCCTGGATGATATTTACAACCAGTGTATAGAACATGATAGGTGAAAGCCCCGGCAGAGTCAGGCTGAAGAACTGCTGCACGCTGCTGGCTCCGTCTACGGAAGCTCTCTCGTAGATGGTCTCGTCAATATTTCCCAGACCTGCTGAGAAATACAGGAAGTTAATGCCGCTGTTCAGCCAGGCTGTAAGAACCGCTACGCAGATCAGCGCCGTATCGGGATCGTTGAGCCAGTTAATGTCCAGCCCTGTAAGTTTGTTTACGATACCGACCGTAGGATGGAGCATGATCTGGAAGATCATAGCTGCTGAAGTAGAAGCGATAGCCATGGGCAGCGCATATGCGGTACTGAAAGCCCGGATTCCCGGAAATGCCTTATTGCACAGCACTGCGGCGATAAGCCCCAGGAGCATGCCTCCGATAACAACGATCACCACAAAGATCAGGGTTACTTTCAAACTTTGTCTGAAGGATTCAGAAGTAAGAAGGTCTATATAGTTCTGCATTCCCACAAAAATCTTTGCCTGTCCCATTCTGTCTGTCAGGAAAAGGCTCAGATAGATCGTCTTGAAAAAGGGATAGAACAAAAAGATAGCGAACACCAGCATACATGGGATCAGATAGCAGTATGGGGTCCAGTTTAATTTTTTCTTTTTCCCTGTGTTCATTACCGAATCTCCTCTCTGTAATAAATATTTTCTTCCGTTTCTTTATCAAAGATATGGATCCTGTCTGTATCAAAGTAAAAATCAATCTTCTCTCCGGTCTTGGTCTGGTTTTCAGGGCTTAACCTTACTGCATTGGTTTTACCTTGGGCGTCAAAATACAGGATCACCTCGGCTCCCAGCATTTCTCTGGCGGAGACAGTTTCCTCAAGTCCCTGGGTATCCATATGAATGCCTCTTTCTTTTGCCTCTTCATAATCATAGATATCTTCAGGACGGATTCCCAGGACTACCTTTTTGCCCATCTCTCTCTGTCTTGCCACTTCCGCTTTCTCGCCTCTTAAATAAACTTTCTTTCCAAGCTCGCTGCCCCCAAGATAAACTACGACTTTTCCTTCTTCCTCGTCTACATAGGCATCGAAGAAATTCATGGAAGGAGATCCGATAAAACCGGCTACAAAAAGGTTTGCCGGATTATTGTAAAGCTGGATAGGCGCTTCTACCTGCTGTACTACGCCGTCTTTCATAACTACGATCCTGGTTCCCAGAGTCATGGCCTCGGTCTGGTCATGGGTTACATATATAATAGTAGTTTCCAGCTCCTCGTGAAGCTTCGCCAGTTCCACTCGCATCTGGGCTCTCAGCTTAGCATCCAGGTTTGACAGAGGCTCATCCATCAGGAAAGCCTTAGGCTTACGGATAATGGCGCTTCCGATAGCCACCCTCTGCTTCTGTCCTCCTGACAGGGCCGCAGGTTTTCTGTCCAGGAGATGTTCGATCTCCAGGGTCTTGGCCACCTTATGTACTCTCTCATCAATTTCTTTTTTCGGAACCTTTCTGATCTTCAGGGCGTAAGCCAGGTTTCCATATACCGTCATATTGGGATACAGGGCATAGTTCTGAAATACCATAGACAGCCCTCTATCCTTTGGCTCATAATAGTTACACAGTTCTCCGTCGATCCACAGTTCTCCGTCGCTGATATCCTCCAGTCCCGCGATCATGCGCAGGGTAGTGGATTTGCCGCAGCCGGAGGGACCTACAAAGATAATGAATTCCTTGTCCTGGATATCCAGGTTAAAGTCCTTCACAGCAAAATGCCCTTTGTCATACTCTTTACATACATTTCTTAATGTAATCTCTGACACGGCGTTTTCTCCTTCCTTCTTGTAAGTTTTCTACATACGTTTTTCACTCGAACAGTTGATATTTTAAGCACAAAGCTTCACATCAACTATCACGTTTGTAGAAAAATTACGTTAAATCCACGTAAAACCCCGGCCTTTTCCAAAAAAAGAGGATATTCTTACATTTTGCTCCGGTTTTCCTTTCCCGGAATGGAATGTAAAAATATCCTCTTTCATTATTTAACATAAA
Organism: Candidatus Blautia stercoripullorum; assembly: GCA_019120545.1. Classification (GTDB taxonomy): domain Bacteria; phylum Bacillota; class Clostridia; order Lachnospirales; family Lachnospiraceae; genus Blautia; species Blautia stercoripullorum. The sequence continues at coordinate 3,610 of DWUX01000065.1, forward strand.
CAGTTTTTACCAAAGGCTCCTTGGGATCTCTGTCCCATCCTTTAATCAAAATTATAATATCTATTAATATGGAAGTAATACTCATCATGATGATCTGTAAGTCCTGAAGGAGAAATCCTGGACAGATCCATCATATAGTCATGAAATCTCTCCCTTAAGCTTTTTTTCTCATTCTTTTCTTCTGTCTTTCCTCTCATAAAGCACTCCTCTTTTCCTTATATAAGTCTTATTTCTTTTTCAACTGCATATTAGCACCAAATTTCCTTCTCTTCAATAGGCCTCCTTAAGATTCTCCTTTTTGCACTTTTTCACTTTATCGCGATATCTTGCTCAAAATCATATTTTCTCTTTCTGAGGGTATTCTGTCTGTTTTTTTATGCACTTTTCTTTTCCTTGTTTCTTTCTCCCGGCATTTCCCTGTTTCAGAGACTGATTTTTTTCATTTTTTTTCTTGTCGGCCCCTGTCAGATATTGCCTTATTCCCAAAAAAGCTTTATGATAGTAAATGAATTTTATCTGCCGGAAGTTTCTACATAATATTGCAGCATAATTGATAAAATCAAGAAAAAATAAGGGGATACAATAATGCAGAAAAAAAGAAACCGTCCGCTTCCAAGGCGGATACTCAGATTTCTTAAACGACAATTCCGAAACCCCGGCAAACGGCTGGCTATAGAATTGACTGCCGTAGTGGTGATCATTGGAATTGTTATTTTTATGGCCTTGTCCAAGCAGGATATTGCCACTGATGACGTAAAAGACGGCATCGACTACATAAAAGGCCTGGAAGCTCAGGATACAGCTCCTATTGAAGAGGAAGTAAAAGATCTTCGAAAAGAAGAACGGAAAAAGGCTTTAGAGAGCGGGGATCTGGACGTATGGTCCCTGTTTACAGATACAGTCATCATGGGAGATTCCCGGGCAGTCGGATTTTCCTACTACGGATTCATAGACGAAAACCGGGTTCTGGCCTCGGCAGGAGCTACTATCCGGAATATCGAAGAGTATAAAGATCAGCTGGTCAACCTGAATCCGTCCAATATCATCTTCTGTTACGGCCTGAACGATATCAGTATCGGGCTTTGGAGCAATGTTGATGATTATATCACAGAACAGGATCAGATCATTGAAGATCTTCAGGAAGCTCTGCCCAATACGGTGATCTATGTAAATTCTATCATCCCGGCTACAGATCCGGCCTTTGAACGTTCTTCTAAATGGAAAGAAATCCCTGACTGGAACGATTCTATCCGGGAACATTGCGAGGAAAAAGGAATTCCTTATATCGATATTACAGAAACCGTAGAAGAACACAGCGATCTCTATGACATAGACGGCATCCATATGCAGAAAGCCTTCTATGAATACTGGGCAATTGATATGATCACGGAGGTGACGGAAAATGAATAAACAATCTGTTTCTGTGCTGACGATCCTTCGTATCGTTATGGTTGCGGCTCTTCTTATCTTTGTGATCCTTCTCCAGGCAAGAGACAAAACCAGCAACGCCTCTTTGGAAGACGTTACAAAAAACGTTGTGGATGCTATTGACCTGGAGGGAATGGAAGAAAGCAACAACCAGATGTTCCGGAAATTTTACGGACTGAATGCAGGAGACTACGAAGGTGTGACCTTATATGCTCCTGCCAGCAATATGAATGCCGAAGAGCTCCTGATCATCAAATTACAGGACAGCTCCCAGGCTGAGGCTGTCACCCAGGCCATCAACTCCCGTCTGGAGACTCAGATGAACAGCTTTGAAGGATATGGGGTAGAACAATATAACATGCTGGAAAATCATGTTCTGGATGTGCAGGGAAATTTTATTCTCTACATCGTACATCCTGACGCAGAGAAGGCTGACCAGGCCTTCCGCAGCAGCTTATGATCAATAAAAATCAGAAAGGATAAAAAATTATGATATTCAGCAGTATTTTCTTTCTCTTTGTCTTCCTGCCCATCACCTTGGTGCTTTACTTCATCCTGCCCTGGAAGCTGAAGAACACTCTTCTCCTTATCGTAAGCCTTATCTTCTACGCATGGGGAGAACCGGTGTATGTATTTCTTATGCTTTTCAGCATTGTGTTTAACTATATCAGCGGTATTGAGATCCATCGTTACCGGGAGGACAACAAGCAGTCCCTCCTCCGTTTCAGTTTTTGGTTTACAGTAGCAGTAAACCTGGCGATCCTGGGATTCTTTAAATATTACGGATTCCTGATAACAAACCTGAACGCCATTCTTCCTGTAGATATTCCATACAAGGAGCTGGCGCTTCCCGTAGGTATTTCTTTCTATACCTTCCAGACTCTTTCCTATATTATAGATGTTTATAAAGGAGAGGTCCCGGTACAGAAAAATTTTATCAACTTCGGAACCTATGTAACTATGTTTCCTCAGCTGATCGCCGGCCCCATTGTCCGTTATGCGGATATCGACGCCCAGCTGGCCAGAAGAAACCTGAGCCTGTATAAGTTCGGACATGGTGTGGCATGGTTTTTAAGAGGTCTTGGAAAAAAGGTACTTTTAGCCAATAATATCGGAATGACTTTTGATGCCATCGCGGCCATTGCTCCTGATGAACGTTCTGTTCTTACGGCCTGGATCGGCTGTCTGGCCTACGCGATGCAGATTTATTTCGACTTCAGCGGTTATTCAGACATGGCGGTAGGACTTGGAAAAATGTTTGGCTTTGAATTTGTAAGGAACTTTAATTATCCTTATATTTCCAAAAGCATCACAGATTTCTGGCGGAGATGGCATATCTCCCTTGGCACCTGGTTCCGGGAATATGTCTATATTCCTCTGGGAGGAAACCGGGTATCTACTTTAAAGCATGTACGGAATATTTTAGTGGTATGGATGCTTACCGGTTTCTGGCACGGCGCCGCCTGGAACTTTATGCTCTGGGGATTGTATTACGGACTGATTCTCCTGTTAGAAAAATATTTCCTGGCTCCTAAGCTGGAAAAGCTTCCTGATATTGTCCAGCAGATTTATTCTTTCATTCTGGTGCTGTTTGGATGGGTGCTTTTTTTCTCCCCCACGCTGCCGGATGCCGCAAGATATCTGGGAAATATGTTTGGCATAGGAGGTCATGGATTTATTGATTCCACAGGTCTGTATTATCTGGCAGGAAATCTGATCCTGCTGGTGATATGTTTCTTCTGCGCCACTCCTGTGGTATGGAAAAAGTTCAGAAAGTTTTCTCTGAAAGCGGGAACCTATCCTTCTGTAACAGCAACGGTAATATACGCTGCTATATTTATTTTTTCAATCGCCTATCTGGTAAACGCAACTTATAATCCATTCCTGTATTTCCGTTTTTAGGAAAAAGAAAAGGAAACTCTTTATTATAGAAGAAAGAAAGCGGACATTATGAAAAAAAAGCAATTAACTCGTGAAGAAGAATTAAAGCGAAGAAGAAGGATACTCCGGGAAAGAAGTGCCAAAATTTACTTTAAGATTACTCTGATCTTCCTTCTTTTCATGGCTGTTGCCTGCGGCTTTTTGATTTTTCAGCCGGATAGAGAATACTCGGAATCCGAAAACCGCATGCTTGCGCAAAAACCGGAATTTTCTCTGACAAGCCTGGCCAGCGGCAAATTCATGACAGATATGGAAGACTATGTCACAGACCAGTTCTTTTTCCGGGATCAGTGGATCAGCCTGAAGGTCCTGGAAGACATGACTCTGGGCAAAAGGGAATCTAATGGAGTATATATTGGAAAAAAAGGGTATCTGATGCAGATTCCTGAAAATAATCCGGATATGGATGCTGTTCAAAACACATTAGAGAGCATCCGGGATTTTGCCCAGCGCAATAAAGATATCAATACAGTTATGAGTCTGGTTCCCAACGCGGCCTACATCAGCACCCAGCTTATACCGGCCAACGCTCCTGTACGTGACCAGTCTCAGGACATCTCTCTGGCCGAAGATACGGTAGGCAGTTTTCTCACCTTTGTAGATCTGACGGATACTATGTCTTCACATAAAGATGAGGCAATCTATTACAAAACTGACCACCACTGGACCAGCCTGGGGGCCCGCTATGCCTTCGATACTCTCTACAGCGCCCTGGGTATCCAGGATCCGGCTCAGGATTATACCGTTTATCCGGTAACCCACACCTTCTCCGGTACCCTGGCTTCCAAAAGCGGCTATAACCGTTCCCAGGATACTATCGACATCTATGTGCCTCAGGATGTAAATACAGAATGTGTGGTAAACTATGTGGAAGAAGGGGAAAAAACTGCTTCTATGTATGAAAGCAGCGCCCTGGATCAGAAGGATCAGTATGAGGTCTTTTTCGGAGGAAATCACAGCAGGATCGATATTAGCACTCCTCTGGAAGAGAATAAGAATCTTCTCATATTTAAAGACTCCTATGCCAACTGCCTGATTCCTTTTCTCCAGCCTTATTTCCGCAGCATCATTGTGATAGACCCCCGTTATTACTATGACGACGTAGACAGTCTTATCACAGACAACAATATCACTGATATCCTGTTCCTCTACAATGTCGATACTTTTATGACCGATACCTCCCTGGCTGATGTGCTGGAACCTTCCGCTGAAGAAGACTCCGGCCAGTCCCTGGCAGAGGATCTCCAGAACCAGGAGGATGGCCAGACGGACAGCGGAACCTCCCAAGACGCGCAGGCTGAAAATTCCCAGACAGACAGCAGCGATTCTGAAGAAGCGCAGACCCAGGATTCCCAGACAGACAACGGAACCTCCCAAGATGGCCAGACAACAGATGCCCCATCGGAGGACGGAGCAGATCTGTAGCAGAACTTAACAATGTTTTTCAATAGAGATATAGATATTACGGATGTTTTCCTGTATCTATATCTCTTTTATTTTTCATAATTATCTCTGACATGTAATGTTCCTGTTTTAAAACTTGTATCTTTATTTTATTAATGTTATAATTTGATAATCTACTAAAGTAAGCACAAAGGGGGATTGTTATGAATATCAACAAACAAAAAATCCTTCAGGCTCTGCAGAAACACTATGATAAAGCAGTCGCCCTGAGTCTGGATCTATCAGATCATCCTGAACTTCCCTATGAAGAGTTTGAATCCAGCAAAAAAATCGTAAAGATTCTGTCTGAAGCTGGTTTCAAAGTAACTTATCCTTATGCCGGATACCATACAGCTTTTTGCGCTGAACTGGACAACGGAACCGGCCCCAGCGCCGCTCTTTTAGTGGAATATGACGCACTTCCTGAAATCGGTCATGGGTGCGGACATAATCTGCACGGCGCTTTATCTGTCCTGGCCGGTTTAGGACTTATGGAATTGAAAGATTCTTTTAAAGGCAGATTATATGTCATCGGCACTCCTGCAGAAGAAGAAAACGGAGCAAAAATCGGAATGGCTCAGCAGGGTATTTTTGATCATATGTCTTTGGCCGCCATGATGCACAGTGCTTCCGGAGAATTTTCTATTCCGGATATGGATGTGCTAAGTCTTCGATGTTATGTGGTAGACTTTCACGGAAAAACTGCCCATTCCGTCTCATCTCCCTGGGAGGGAAGAAGCGCTCTGGCTGCCGGCCGTAAGTTTTTGGATCTGATTGATGCCCGGCGGGAATGTTTCACCCCCGATATCCATGTAAATTCTGTTATTCTGGATGGCGGAAAGGCCCCTAACATCATACCGGATTTCTGTCGGATCCGAATGGAATTTCGTACAGATTCCCTGAAAAAGCTTGAAAAAATGGATGAGGCTATCCGCAAATGTGCCGATGCCGCTGCTTTGGCGCTGGAATGTACCGTAACATTAGAACCCGGATTATCTGATTTTTATGATATGGTCCGCACCCAGCCCTTAGAGACAGCAGTCACAGAACTTTTGGAGGATTATGGGAAAAAAACAGCTTCTGTAAATACTCCTTCCGGCTCTTCCGATGTGGGAAATGTCAGTTATCATTGCCCGGCTATACAGCCCCAGATTTCTGTTACCAATGAAACTATGGCGCTTCATACCACAGAATTCCGCAATGCATGCCGGACAGACTTTGCTCATGAATCTATGCTCAAAGGCGCCGCAGTCCTTACAGAACTATTTCTGAAGGTTTATAACGATCCGGAATTTCGCAGCCAGGTACAGTCTTCCTGGGAGGAGTCCCTTCGTAAGAAAAAAGAATAAGATACAGATTGGAGTACAACATGGAAAAAACAGAAAAAAAGAAATTTCATCTTCCGCATATATATGTGCTGTTGGTTACTTTTATCATCGTATGCGCCGTAGCTACCTGGGTGCTGCCTGCCGGAGAATTTGACCGGGAAGCCAATGCATCCGGAACAGAACTGGTAGTCCCCGGCACTTATCATGAAGTAGAACAGTCTCCTGTAGGCCCCTTCGAAACTGTAAAATCTATTTATGAAGGCATGGTAGCAGGGGCCGATGTAGTCTTCTTTGTGTTTGTAGCTTATGCCTCTATCGGACTAATCATTGCCTCTGGAGCATTTAACGGTCTGGTAGCATGGATGCTGAAAATACTGAAAGGAAATGCCCGTGTGATCATAATTCCGATTTTTATCACTCTGATCGGGGCTGCCTCTTCCAGTATTGCCGTATTCGAAGAAATGTTTCCCTTTATTCCTATTTTTGTAGGAATTGCTATCGCTATGGGATATGACGCCATTGTAGGACTGTCTATAGTCGCTCTGGGAACCGGACTTGGATACAGCGGTTCCATTATGAATCCCTTTACCGTAGGTATGGCCCAGGAAATAGCAGGTGTACCTCAGCTTTCCGGTTCTGGATATCGCCTTATCTGTCATCTGGTAATGATTGCCGTAGCTTCTGTTTTCGTTATCCGTTATGCTTTAAAAATTCAAAAAGACCCCACAAAAAGTCTTGTTTACGGTGACGATTTCAGCCGGCTGGCAATGTCGGAAGACGACGTACATAAGCATCCTTTTGGTATTCGTGAGAAAGGTGTACTGGCAGTTCTGGTTGCCGGAATCGTAGTAATTGTCTGGGGGGTAAAAGCTCAGGGATGGGGATTTGGAGATATCGCCACTACCTTCCTGATCATGGGCGTTGTCAGTTCCTTTATTATGGGATGGGGACCAAATACCATTGCAGAAAAAATGGCCAATGGATTTAAAGATATTGCTGTTGCCTGTCTCATGATCGGTATTGCCAGAGGTATTCTGGTCATCCTCCAATCCGGCCATATTATTGACACAGTAGTATATGGACTTTCTATACCTTTAACGAATCTGCCCGGATGGCTCTCTTCCATTGCTATGCTGATTGTCCAAACTCTGATCAACTTTCTGATCCCTTCCGGCTCCGGACAGGCCGTGACAAGTATGCCCATTATGGCACCGCTGGCAGATCTGGTAGGAATTTCCCGCCAGACCTCTATCCTTGCTTTCCAGTTTGGCGACGGCCTTTCTAATGTTCTCTGGCCCACAGCCTCCGCTCCTATTATATGCGGTATTGCAGGGATCAAAATCGAAAAGTGGTGGAAATGGTTTGTTCCTCTTTTCCTCCTCCTTCTTCTGACCCAGGCAGTGCTGGTGGCTGTTTCCACAGTTGTCTGGCCGGCATAATAACCTCTAGACTTTTTGACCTTATTAAACAGATCTTTTAACAAAAGCTGCTGGAAATTGAACAAAACATTCCAGCAGCTTTTATATCTTTATCTATATAATGTTGTGAATGGCTGGTTTTACAGCCTGCAGGTATTCTCCGGCTTTCCTTCCAGATATCCCAGCACATTTCTGAACACGATCTCTGCTCTTCTCTCCATGGACTCCTGAGAAATAAAGGCCTGGTGGGGAGTAAGCAATGTATTTTTTGCATGGAGCAGAGGATAGTCTTCCGGAAGGGGCGGCTCCATATCATACACATCCACGCAGGCAAAGCCCAGTTTATCCTCATTTAAGGCGTCTGCCAGGGCCTGGTTATCCACAATAGGACCTCTCGCACAGTTGATAAACACAGCATCTTTTTTCATTTTTCCGATCTTTTCTCTGTCGATAAAGCCCCTTGTCTCCTCATTTAAAGGAAGGTTAAGGGAAATAATGTCGCTCTCTGCCAGCACCTCGTCCAGGCTCCGGTATTCGATTCCCATATCCAATGCCTTCTGGGACTGGCTTCTGTTAAAGGCAATGACTTTTGCTCCGAAAGCCCGGAAAAGTTCTGCTGTCCTGGTTCCGATCTGTCCAAGGCCGATGATCCCTACTGTCCTGCCGCAGATTTCTCTTCCTCCGATGCCGGCGCTGGTTCCCCCGTTTCTTACCGCCTGGTCGCCTTTTGCCACATTTCTCAGAGCGTCTACTGCAAAGCCCAGGATCAGCTCTGCCACTGTCTCATTGGAATATCCTGCTGCATTGCATACCATAACGCCTTTTTCTTTGCAGGCTTTTGTTCCGATATGGTCAATTCCCGTAAAAGCCACAGAGATCATCTGAAGTTTTTCTGACGCCTCTACCACTTCATCGGGATAGGGATGATTTGCCACCATCACGATCCCGCAGTCTTTTGAACGCGCCTTCAGTTCTTCCGGATCTGTGGTCACTGTGTCGTAATAGACAAACTCATGTCCCATTTCTCCCAGCTTTGCGCCAAAGGCATCTATCATTTCTTTTGAGACTCCGATGGGCTCTAATAACGCGATTTTCATTCTCTTTTCCTCCTCTGCAAATAACTTCCTTACTATTTTAGCAGACCGGGGAAAGAAGTACCAGATATTTAAGAAAGATTCAGAAAAAAGAACTTGTCTTTCCTCTTTTTCTCTGCTTATAATATAAGAAATCACATGAAGGAGGCGCCTATGAAGCCAGCCGGATATTACACTTCCGGACAGTTTGCCAAAATGGCTCATATTTCTGTGCGCACTGTCCGCTTTTATGATAAACAGGATATTTTAAAGCCTTCTTACGTGTCCCCTGCCGGATCACGTTTTTATACAGATCAGGATTTTGCCCGGCTCCAGCAGATCCTGCTGCTGAAATATCTTGGTTTTTCTCTGGAAGATATTAAAGAAATGACCATTGACGACACAGACTATCGCTTTACCCTGAATTCCCTGTCTCTTCAGCAGAAGCTGGTCCGGGACCGGATCGAACAGCTGAAGCTGGTGGAAACGGCCATTGAAGACACTACCAGAGAAATCCGGAAAAATCACAGTGTTAACTGGAGCCATATGCTGGATCTGATCCATCTCACCGGCATGGAAAAAAGCCTGAAAGGCCAGTATCTGAATTCCAGAAATATTTCTGACCGTATCCGCCTTCACAGCCTTTACTCCCGGAACAAAGAAGGATGGTTTCCCTGGCTGTTCCGGATGTACCGGCCCGGGGAAGGCATGAAGATCCTGGAGCTTGGATGCGGCGACGGCTCCCTCTGGTCCCAGAACAGAGAAAAGCTTCCCGGGAATCTCTCCCTGACTCTGTCCGACATTTCCCAGGGAATGCTCCGGGACGCAAAGAGAAACCTGGGCGGAGAGGATCCCCGGTTTGACTTTCAGGCCTTTGACTGCCAGAACATCCCGTTTTCTTCAGAAACCTTTGACATGATCATTGCCGATCATGTTCTGTTTTACTGCAGGGATCTGGATAAAGCATTGCAGGAGATAAAAAGAGTTCTCAAACCGGAAGGAGTTTTCTTCTGCAGCGCTTATGGAGCCCGGCATATGGAGGAGATCAGCCGTCTTGTCCAGGACTTTGACAGCCGGATCATCCTGTCTGCTGATAAACTCTATGAAAAATTCGGAAAAGAAAACGGCCCTTCTATACTCGGTCCCTATTTTTCCAAAATAGAATGGCACAGTTATGAAGACAGCCTTCTGGTCACTCAGGCAGAGCCTCTGATTGCCTATATTCTTTCCTGCCACGGCAATCAGAACCAGTACATTCTGGACAGATACAAGGAATTCCGTTCTTTTGTATCGAAAAAAACAGCAGAAGGCTTTTATATCACTAAGGACGCAGGCTTTTTTTCCTGTAAAAATTGATTTTCTATAAAAAGTTTCTTAAAAATGGAAAAAAGGGGTTGAAAGTGACGTTACGTCACCTTATATAATAGGTTTATCATAAGACTTGATAATCTGACACCCGTTGGAAAAACTAAAAACAATAAAATTTATCACAATACAAAGGAGATTTCTTTATGAAAGGTATTATTCTTGCCGGCGGTTCGGGAACCCGCCTTTACCCTTTGACCATGGTAACATCCAAACAGCTTCTTCCCATTTACGACAAGCCTATGATCTACTATCCTCTGTCTGTTCTCATGAACGCAGGGATCCGGGACATCCTGATCATCTCTACCCCTCAGGATACTCCCCGGTTTGAGGCTCTTCTGGGAGACGGCCATCAGTTCGGCGTCAGCCTTTCCTATGCCGTACAGCCAAGTCCTGACGGACTGGCTCAGGCCTTTATCATCGGCGCCGACTTTATCGGAGACGACTGTGTTGCCATGGTACTGGGAGACAATATCTTTGCAGGACACGGTCTGAAAAAAAGACTGAAAGCCGCCGTAGAAAACGCAGAAGGCGGCAAAGGTGCCACTGTATTCGGCTACTATGTAGATGATCCGGAGCGTTTCGGCATTGTTGAATTCGACAAAAACGGAAAAGCCGTCTCTATCGAAGAAAAACCGGAACATCCAAAGAGCAACTACTGTGTCACCGGCCTGTATTTCTATGACAATCAGGTAGTAGATTATGCAAAAAATCTGAAGCCCAGCGCCAGAGGAGAACTGGAGATCACAGACCTGAACCGGATCTATCTGGAAGCCGGCCGTCTGAATGTAGAACTGCTGGGACAGGGCTTTACCTGGCTGGATACAGGAACCCATGAAAGCCTGGTGGAGGCAACCAACTTTGTAAAGACCATGGAAGACCACCAGCACAGAAAGATCGCCTGCCTGGAAGAGATCGCCTATTTAAACGGCTGGATCACCAAAGACGATGTTATGAAAGTCTATGAAGTGCTGAAGAAAAATCAGTACGGCCAGTACTTAAAAGATGTTCTGGACGGAAAATATCTGGACAGCCTTCACTAAATATTATTAAAGAATAAGGAGAAAGATTATGACTATTATCGTTACCGGCGGAGCCGGATTCATTGGAAGCAACTTTATTTTTCATATGCTGGACAAATATCCCGACTACAGGATCGTATGCCTGGACTGCCTGACCTATGCGGGAAATCTCTCTACCCTGGCTCCTGTCATGGATAATCCGAATTTCCGTTTTGTAAAAGAAAGCATCACAGACAGAGAAGCTGTATATAAATTATTTGAGGAAGAGCATCCGGATATGGTGGTAAACTTTGCCGCAGAAAGCCATGTGGACCGTTCCATCGAAAATCCCGAAGTATTCCTGGATACAAATATCAAAGGTACCGCGGTTCTTATGGACGCCTGCAGAAAATACGGCATCCAGCGCTATCATCAGGTATCCACAGATGAAGTATATGGAGATCTGCCTTTAGACCGTCCGGACCTGTTTTTCACAGAGGAAACTCCTATCCATACCAGCAGCCCTTACAGCGCATCTAAAGCCAGCGCTGATCTTCTGGTACTGGCTTACCACAGAACCTACGGACTGCCTGTGACCATCAGCCGCTGCTCCAACAACTATGGTCCATACCATTTCCCGGAGAAGCTGATCCCTCTGATGATCGCCAACGCTTTAAACGACAAACCTCTTCCTGTATACGGTAAAGGTGAAAATGTAAGAGACTGGCTGTATGTGGAAGACCACTGCAAGGCCATCGATCTGATCATCCATAAAGGCCGGGTAGGAGAAGTCTACAACATCGGCGGTCATAATGAAATGAGGAACATTGATATCGTCAAGCTGATCTGCAAGGAACTTGGCAAACCGGAAAGCCTGATCACCTATGTAACAGACAGAAAAGGCCATGACATGCGCTACGCTATCGACCCAACAAAGATCCACAACGAACTGGGCTGGCTGCCTGAGACAAAATTCGCAGACGGCATTAAGAAAACCATCCAGTGGTACCTGGATAACAGAGAATGGTGGGAAACCATCATTTCCGGAGAATATCAGAATTATTATGAAAAGATGTATGGAAACAGATAGGAGGACATGCACATGAAAGTATTCGTTACCGGTGTTGCCGGCCAGCTGGGCCATGACGTAATGAATGAACTGGCAAAACGGGGATATGAAGGCATAGGCTCTGACGTAAAGGAAGTATACAGCGGAGTAGCCGATGGAACTCCTGTAACCACTATGCCCTATGTTCCCATGGACATCACAGACCGTGCCTCTGTAGAAAAGGTTTTAAAAGAAGCAGCTCCCGACGTAGTGGTACACTGCGCCGCCTGGACTGCCGTAGACCTGGCGGAGGATGAAGATAAAAAAGAAACTGTCCGGAAGGTAAACGCCGAAGGTACCAGAAACATTGCTCTGGTCTGCAAAGAACTGGACTGCAAGATGGTATACATCAGCACAGACTATGTCTTTGACGGCCAGGGCACAGAGCCCTGGGATCCGGACTGTAAAGACTATAAGCCATTAAATGTTTACGGAGAGACCAAGCTGGAAGGAGAACTGGCGGTCTCTGAAAATCTGGAAAAATACTTTATTGTCCGCATTGCCTGGGTATTCGGCAAGAACGGAAAGAACTTTATCAAAACCATGCTGAATCTTGGAAAGACCCATGATCAGCTCCGGGTAGTCAGCGACCAGATCGGTACGCCTACTTATACTCTGGATCTGGCAGTGCTCCTGGTGGATATGATTGAAACAGAAAAATACGGCTATTATCATGCCACCAATGAAGGCGGATATATCAGCTGGTATGACTTCACGAAGGAAATCTTCCGCCAGGCCATTGAAGCCGGACACAAAGAATATGAAAAGGTCACAGTCACTCCTGTCACCACGGAAGAATACGGAGTTTCCAAGGCCAAAAGACCATTTAACAGCCGCCTGGACAAAAGTAAGCTTACTGCCAGCGGATTCCGTCTCCTTCCAACCTGGCAGGACGCTGTAAAACGCTACCTGGCAGAAATTGAGTTTTAATTTTAAGGAGGATCATATGGGACAGATCAAAGTAACCAAATGCCCGATCGAAGGGTTATATATCATAGAGCCTGCTGTCCATGGAGACAACAGAGGCTACTTTATGGAAACTTATAATCAGAAAGATATGGAAGAAGCCGGCCTGACCATGAACTTTGTCCAGGACAACCAGTCCTGCTCCACAAAGGGCGTGTTAAGAGGACTTCATTACCAGAAACAGTTCCCCCAGGGAAAACTGGTCCGTGTTATCAGAGGAAAGGTTTTCGATGTGGCGGTAGATCTCCGTACCCACAGCGAAACTTACGGGAAATGGTATGGCGTAGAGCTTTCTGAAGAAAACAAAAAGCAGTTCTACATTCCCGAAGGTTTTGCCCACGGCTTCCTGGTACTCAGCGACATAGCAGAATTCTGCTACAAATGCACAGACTTTTACCATCCCGGAGACGAAGGCGGCATGGCCTGGAACGATCCGGAGATCGGCGTAGAATGGCCGGAAGTAACAGGAGAATACAAAGGAACCCCCTCCGCCGAAGGCTACTGCCTGAAAGACGGCACCCCTCTGAACCTAAGCGAAAAAGACCAGAAATGGGCAGGATTTAAGGATACCTTCAAATTCTGACATTCCAAATTAATAAAAAGAAACTGCCGCATTAAACTGATATCGAGAAAATGGATAAATATTCCTGATTTATATTGTAATGCGGCAGTTTCTTTTTCTGTTTAAAAGTTATCTGTTATGTTCTGGGCTTTTTGGCAGAATTCTTCCTGGGTGATTTCTCCCAGGACGTATCTCTGAAACAAAGTCCCCATGGATGTAATATCTTCCATGGTGTTTCTGGAGAAGGGCCGTTCTTTCAGCTGGGTGTTTTCTACATAATCCCGCAGCTGGTCAAAACCTGGAATATCCAGGTCTTCTTCCCGGATGATATCCACTCTTGCCGGAAGGCGGTTCATATATTCTGAATAGGCAATACTTCCTTCCCGGCTGGCGGCGTATTCCAGGAAACGGAACGCCGCTTCTTTGTGGACAGAAGCTTTATTCAGCACATACTGCCAGGCAGCAATGTTTGTAGTATTCTCTGCAAATTCCGGGAGAGGCGCCACCTGGATAAAATCCTCCCTGTAGGCCCCGGCTCTTACAAAGGTATTCATAGTCCCGCTGTAAGCAAAAATGCTGGCATAGGCGCCTTCCAGGAATTTCTGTTCCAGCTGCTCATACTGGTCTGTTACCTGTTCCACAGGAGTCTGCCGGTCCGCTGCCATATTATATAAAAAAGAGAGAGCCTCCTTGGTATTCGGGTTCTGCCAGTCATAGTAGCTTCCCCCGAAAAAATTAATAAATTGAGAGAGTTCATTATATACATAGGCGCTGTCCCAGGCACTCCCGTATCCATATTTCCCTTCTCCAAAGTCTGTATTCAGCAGCCGGAGAAAATCCTCTTCTGTCCGGATCTCCTGGTCCCCTGTCATACTTTTATTCACCCAAAACACCATAATGTCCATGTAGTAGGGCACTGAATAGATCTCCCCGTCCAGCATGGCGATATTTTTAATATAGCTTTCCGGATAGCAGGCGATAATCTCTTCTGTCATAACCCGGTCATTTAAAGGTTCCAGATAGCCTTTATACTTAAATTCACTTACCATCTCGTCATTCACAGAAAATATATCCACAGAGGTTTCCCCTGCAGAAAGTATGGTGGAGATCTTGGCCTGCCGGTTGTCTGCGTTTTCCGGGCAGGCCGTTACATGGATCTCCATATCCAGAGCTT
>DWUX01000066.1 GCA_019120545.1 Candidatus Blautia stercoripullorum
AACGGGCTTTCTTCATTTCTACGGTACCCTCTGAAACCCCGCATAAACACTGGCTTCCCAGCCTCATTTTTGCAGGTATTTGCCTGAATATTCTGAAATAGAGGGATTTCCGTCTATTTTTTGGCATGTTCACAGTTTGTTCATATTTTTATACCGTATCATCTACTCTCCACATGGATATTATACTTGATATCAGTTAAAAATTAAATCTTTTTCTTTTCATCTTTTCTCACTGCATAGCCAGAGTTTTCTTTTATGATCTCTCCATAAAAGTTTTCTCTGTTGCTTTCAATTACAAATCTCTTCTCTATAAAAAGGATTACATCCAATGCTTACTGCATCAGATTTAAGTCTACTGAAAAGTTGATGAACTACATAACTTATTATTTATGAAATCTCCTATACAAGATGGCGTGATGCTGGTGTTTGGACAATAGAGCTTATAAACGCAGAAGGCACAAAGCAACTATTATTGTGGAAACCTTCCGGGATATCACCCGGAAAAAGATCGACGGGCAAGGGAAAATGATGGTGATTACGGCATCCCGTCTTGCTGCAATGCGCTACTATCACCCTGCCCAAAAATACCTCCTCGCCAACAACTATAATGATATGGAAATAATGATCGCATTCAGCGGTGCTTTAAAGGATCCGGACGAAGTTGACAGCAAGGAGTATACTTGGTGACCGGCTCATATCTTCCATAGAATCACATCCAGGTCTTCTGTGAACAAGACCATTGGCAGTCAAATTCTTCCTCTTTCAAAATTGCGTCGTATACAGGATGAAGGAACTGATCCAGGCGATGCATTGCTTCTGGAAATTCCAGTCCGGCTTCTTTTTCTGGTTCAAACCGCATCCACTACGTCTTTCTTCATAAATGAATTGTTCGAAAACTCTCTGATGCGTGTAAAAGCGTCCCACTCCAGAATACGTCCACGATGCCTCGCGGTAAGCAGGACTGCCTCCTTCAGTGTTCTGCCATAGAAATCAAAAACCTTCGACAAATAGTAAATGTTGAAAAAATCCTTCATCCCGCTTGCCGTTTCCATCCTCTGTAGAATAGCATCAAATTTCTCTGATATTGTGCTTTCCAAATTATATTTTTCTTTAGCGCTTCTCTCTTTAGCGCCCAAAATCTAACTATTTTGTATCTTCTCCGCCAACTCTCCAAAGAAATAAAGGAAAGCCTCATAATAATCCAGATTTGTAGGCGGTCCATCTGTCACAATATGCAGCCGGAACTGTCCCGCATATTTTTCAGATGTAATAAATTCCTTTATGCCGGTAAGATGCGGGTAATACCCAGATAGTCTGTTGAACCTGAAGACCGGGTATTGTCTTAAAGCCTTATAGACTACAGGATAATGTCCGGCAGCATATTCAGAAACCTTTATCACCCTCTCTTCAGCTTCGGAAAAATCTTTTGCACTGGAGGACAGGTTTACTTTTATCTGTTTATTCTCAAAGACCCTGCCCTTTTTATGGGGATCGTTGTTTTTAAACTTTTCTTTTACCCCAGCTGCAAACTTTGCATCCTTCTCTGGCTCAAAGCCGATTTCTTTTAATTCCTGGTGGAGTTCCTGGATATAACTGCTGTCCTGTCTGCTATGATAATAAAGGGTTTCGCAGACTCTCATCTCATTTTCCGGTTCCTCATCGTACTTTCTTTTGAAAGCATCCTGGGATTCTTCTAACTTAAAAGGACAGTATCTGACCCCTCTCCCAATAAGCTGGGCTTCCTGAATTGTAGTTTTGGAGATGTTCGTTCCCCTCTGACGGGTATCATACAAGCGGACAATATCAAAAAGGTTCAATACATCCCATCCCTCTGAAAGCATATCTACTGTAAAGATCATCCGGTATGGATTATATGGATTTTCCAGGTCATTGACTTTCTTTTGTTTCTCACTCAGGTTTTTATCTCTGCTGTCTATGAAGATCAAATGTTCTGCAGAAAAGGCCTGTCTGAGCTCCGCCGCAAGATCCTGGTCTGAAATCTCCCTTTCCTTAAAAAATTCAAACATCCTTTTTACAATACCGGCGGCATTTCTGCGGATCTTTTCAATGTCTTCAGGGCCAAAACTGTCTGCCATATAGTCCGCAAACATTTGAAAAAACTCCCGGCTCTCTGCAACGGTCCTTGATTTCAGCAGGATGACCGGCTTTACCCTCCGTCCATGGAGTTCAAACAACTTTAGCCGGTACTGGCTCAGCAGCATGGCCTGTATGGTTCTTTCAAGGGGACCAAAGGCAGACTGCAGGTTCAGGAATTCCTTCGTATAGCCCTCCTCTCTGTATTTTAACAAAGGATAATCATAAATGATCTTATCTCTGTATTTCTCATAAATATTTTCATTCTTTAAGTCGCAAGTGGCCGTGAATTCCAGCATTACATTCTCTTTATTGGCTTTAAAGATCCTGTCTACAGAGTTTTCCCAGGATTCTTCCGTTTTCTTTTCTTCTTTGCTCTTTTTCGTACCTGCATTGAGATGATGGGCTTCGTCTGCAATGAATACTGTTTTTCTGGCTTCATAGTCCTGGATCGTGGTGGAATTCTCCCGGACTCTGTTCAAGTCTTCATGGAGCTGCTGCACCGTGGTAAATTTAATATTTACTGCTTCCTTATCACAATCCTGGAAGTTTTCAACAGTTTTCATCTCCACAGTCTTTCCGTCCATAACGATCTTCTCTGGGAATAAATATTTCCCAAAGGTCTTATTTATGAAGTTCTCCTTTGTTTTCTCTACAATAGGTTTCTGATCTACAAAAAACAAAAAGTTCCGGTAGCCATGCTTATAATAATACAGGATCATCCCCGCCATGATATAGGTTTTTCCTGATCCTGTAGCCATATGATAGAGCAGATGGATCTGCCTGCCTCCGGCCATATGCTCTATGTAATAAATACTGTACTGAAAAGCCTCTTCCTGGTATTCCCGGATCTGAAACCTTGGAGACAGATTATTTTTTATATACAAAGGAACTTCAGGGAAATCCATTCCCATTGCAGCAAGCCCTTCCGCCAGTGTTTTCTCAGCCCTTCCTGCCATCAGCCTTCTCCTTTCCTGTAAAAACTGTCGTTAAAGGCTTTTGTCTTTTCGTCAATGCCATAGCCGGCGTCCTTCATATCCTCATAATTTATATAAAGGGTATTTTTATCTATAATGGACATCAGAAACTTCCGTTTATCCCCTTCCCCTAATTTTTCAAATTCATGGGCATGATTTTTAAGGGCATCCACATCTGCCTGATAGGAGATAAATTCCGACTCCTGCAGTTCCGTATAAACAGACTGGAGCTCCGACTCCTCACAGTTTTGGATCTTTGTGATCAGTTTCTGACTGTTGTCCGCCAGCTCACAATAAATATAAGAACCTCCGCCTTTCCATCCTTCCTCTGCAGAAATCCCGGAAGGGTCTCCGGCGATCACGTTCCGCAGCCTTGTTTTTGTCAGCTCAATATGCCTGTCCAGCTGCTCCAGCCCGATATACTGCAATCCCTTCTTATGGGCTGCAGCCGCTGTAGTTCCGGAGCCAAGATAAGCGTCAAGGACAATATCCCCTTTCTTCATACAGCAGCCTAATATCTTTCCTACCAATTTCTCAGGCTTTTTCCCATTCTCTAATTTCACCTTGCCCTCTTTTGTAAGATTCTTCGTTTCCCCTGCAAAATCCCATAAAGTCCCCTGGATCACTTTTTTGTACAATTTTCCGTCTATTTCCTCACTACTGTCTTTCAGCCATACCAGGAGGTTGCAGGGGGCTCCCTTATAAAATTGTTCATAGACCCGGCCCTTATGCTGGCCTGTCTTTGGCACATATTGAATAGAAAGCAGGTCTTCTTCTATGCCCTTCTCCTTTCTATAATCCATGATCCTTGTCCGTATCGAAGACTGGGAATTGGTGGTTCTGAACACTTGTCTTCCATATTTAGCATACACTTCTTCCTCGGCAATGCCTTCTTCCTTTGCGATCCGGCTGACAGATTTATAGACAGGTCCTATCCTTCGAAATACCTGGATCTCATTTCCATCCCCATCCACAGTTGAACCTACATACTCTCCTTTTCCTGCATCCACTAAAACAGTGGTATATTTCCAGCTTCTGTTCTCTTCTTTATAAGCTCGTATCAAATCCCCTATTTCCACATAGTCAAATACACTTGAAAAAGGTTCCAGGCAGTCAGAATCCTTGGCATAGATCAGGATATATTCAATATTTTTCTTAAATCTTTTATCCTCGCCCCCGCCGGAGGCTCCTGCAGCATTCTTCATGGTAACAGAAATCGTGTTCACATAGTTTTCCCTTTTGAAAATCTCATCGCAAAGGACCTTCAAATATGCCATTTCCGTATCGTCGCACTGCAAAAAAATGGCGCCTTCAGGCTTTAATAATTCTCTGGCAACCGTCAGACGGTTTTTCATCATAGTAAGCCATGAGGAATGTTTAAAACTGTCGTTATAGGGAACATAATCTTTCTCACGATTATAAAGAATATCCCAGTACATACACTTGATCCCTTCTCTAAACCTGGGAAGAAGACTATACATAGCCAGCAGGTTGTTGCCTTTGATGATCAGATTGTCCTGATCCCCAAATTCAGAAACCTCCTCCTCGCCTTCCTCCGAAATTTTCCTGATATTTGCCAAACACTTTGGCTCAAGAAGGGTATCAATCTCCGATTTCATCAGCACTTCATTATAAAACACTTCTCTTCTGGCTTCTGTTTCCTTTGTAGAATCCATCTCCAGAAGACAGTCCTTGTAGGGAAAAGACAATACGACTTCATTATTGCCCTTTATAGAATTACGATTGCCATCTGTCAGCATGATCTGGTTTCTGAACATGGTATAACTGTCCGGAAGAAAATCCTTACTGTCCAATAACCAGCCAAATTTAACCTTGTCAAACACCGCTATCCCGTCCACATCCGTAAAAAACATGTCTCTTGTAAACTTTTCAGAATAAAGCAGACGCAAAAGACCGGCATCCATCTTCATTGCCTTCTCATAGACCGCATTCTTTAACAGCTCTCCCTCTTTATTCACAAGCTCCGGATCCTTCCTCAAAATATCATAGAGCGTATCTAAATTGTTCATCTTCTATTTTCTCCCTGCACTTTCTTAAGCTGGTGTCATCCGCTTATCTACAGACGGATACTGTGGTTTCCGCTGCTCTGTTCCTGCGAAGAATATTAAAAACATTATACGATGGATCAAAGATGGGGTCAACCAAAGAAATCTGGTTGTCAGAAGGGTTGTCAGAAGGGGGCGGAGTAAATACGGCCTCAGATTGGGGGTGTTTAAAGATATGGGGGTGGCTGTGGTGTTTTTGCAGGATATGGGATGGGATGGTTGAAGCTAATATTAGGGGTACATAGATGGATTTTAATTTCTAGGGTTAGGGACGTGGATGCGGCAGAGGCAAGGTTTGTTTTTTGTTAATGCGCTGAGTGGGCTTTTCTTATTTCTACTATTTCATACGATGGATATTTTTAACAACACGGATGTGTGTCAACGCCCTAAACGGGCTTTCTTCATTTCTACGGATATTTGGGCAGAAAGGACAAAAAATGAAAGAAAATTGTGTCAACGCCCTAAACGGGCTTTCTTCATTTCTACAGAAACTGGCGTAGACAGTAATGGTAACTATATTATTGTGTCAACGCCCTAAACGGGCTTTCTTCATTTCTACGAAAGCTCCGAATGGCACCAGAGTCATCTCATCATTGGTGTGTCAACGCCCTAAACGGGCTTTCTTCATTTCTACGGAAAAATAAAACTTAATGGAGAAACTTCAGTTTATTGTGTCAACGCCCTAAACGGGCTTTCTTCATTTCTACAATCAGGACATGGAGATGTATCAGTTATCAACGGCAAGTGTCAACGCCCTAAACGGGCTTTCTTCATTTCTACCACCACCTTCAAAGGAGGAATCAATCACATGAGTAAGTGTCAACGCCCTAAACGGGCTTTCTTCATTTCTACAGGAGGAAGCATTATGAAAAAACAGATTATCGTGAAGTTGTGTCAACGCCCTAAACGGGCTTTCTTCATTTCTACAGTTGAAGAGATTTTAAAAATTCAATGTACAAAAAAGTGTGTCAACGCCCTAAACGGGCTTTCTTCATTTCTACGGTACCCTCTGAAACCCCGCATAAACACTGGCTTCCCAGCCTCATTTTTGCAGGTATTTGTCTGAAAATTCTGAAACAAAAGGATTTTCGCCTGTTTTTTGGCATGTTCATAGTTTGTTCATATTTTAGGCTATCTCTGCCTCTCTCTACTTAAACATTATACTTGGTATTACTGAATAATAAAATAGTTTTTTTATATCAATCCCTACCCTCTGTACTCTGTATATAAAAGATAGCTTCTATATTTTTCGGCAGCTTCTCTGGAAACTGAACTTCATCCGTCATTACTATAACACTCTTTTTTCTACTCTAAATAGTAGCTATCTCATACCTTATCCGGTCCTCCCGATTTTCCGTACATTCTTTCATTTACATCCCCCGGGGTCAAAAATTTTTCCTCATTATTTTTTTCTGGATCTAAACAAAACCACAGCCACATAAATCAGCACAAGTAATATAACTGCCGCACAGCCTTTCTGTACCGCTTCTACTACAGCACTGCTCCAAAATTCACTGAAAAACTTCTCTATAATCTGAGAACTATCCACCACTGCAGAGAACGCCCCCATAAGCGAGAGCAGAAACAGCGCCTGATTTATTTTATTCTCTCTGATTTTCTGCTGCTTTTCCAGTTCTGCTCTGCGTACTTCCGACAAAGCCAAAAGGGGTTCCCTTACGTCTTCATACATATCCCGCAAAGCAAAAGCATCTGACATCCTGTCATACAAATTCTGATAGTGCTGTACTTCTGTCACTCGAGAATAGACAAAATCTGTCTCAAATTTATACAGCTTTTTTCTGTATTCTTCCAACACCTCAAAATCTTCATATAGTTCTGCATCGATCATAGTCTGAAATAAATATAAAACATACTTCTGATGCAAAAGAAGTACATACATAAACAAGTACTGATTCTTAAAATTATTGACAAATCTTGTATGCAGGAATTCTTCTCCGCCTTTTTCCGGACATGCAATACATACCGCCGCCTCCGGCGAAAAACCCCAAACTATATTTTCCGAGGCAGTGTAAATCTCACGTTCATCCTGCTTCTCATCCGGATGATACAAATAATCTTCTCTGTAACATCTTCTCAGATAAAACAATTCACGCTGAAATCCATCGCTGAAATCCGCTTCAAGATATGTGAGCAAATTTGCTCTCTCTGTTCCTTGGTTTGCATAAAAGAAAAAATCTAATCTGCCGTCAAGGCCAAGTGGCTCAATCAGCATCTGTGCAAGTCCAAGAAGCGTAGTTCTCTTTATCCCCTTCTCTCCACACTGATGTATATATTCATGCGATACTTTTTTGAGATAATATTGTGCGGAAGAGATTCTGAGCAGCTCCTGTGAAGGCAGACTGCCGGATACCCCCGATGTGCTTTTAAAATGCAGCTGAAAT
Source organism: Candidatus Blautia stercoripullorum (assembly GCA_019120545.1). Classification (GTDB taxonomy): domain Bacteria; phylum Bacillota; class Clostridia; order Lachnospirales; family Lachnospiraceae; genus Blautia; species Blautia stercoripullorum. The sequence goes on from DWUX01000066.1 coordinate 7,540, forward strand.
ATCAAAAGCGACACAGAGGTACTGAAGTAATATATCTGAACCCCTGTAATTTCGAAAGCATAGGCAGCTTCAATTCCGTTCAGCAAATGTTTTTCCGTATAAAATGTATTTTTCTCCCCCGCGAGTCCATATAACTCCATTGCCTCATCTGTAAGGACAAAATGAGCACATCTGCTCTTTCCGGATTCTTTATTTTCTATTTTATCCGCCACATACTTCAGCATATACTTGATCTTATCATCTACTCTCCGCCATTGGCGGTCAAGCTCCAGTGCGGTTAAAATTGATTTTGTATTTATTTTTTCCTTATATCGGAAGGGAATAAATATGTATGAAATATTGTTAATCATTTTATTTGTATTACTCCAACATTGCATTATCTTAACTCAAATCTTTGGCCAGATTCTTTACCCTCTCCGACAGCTGATCTTCCCGAGTTTCCCAGCAGTTCGCCTTACACGCCCCTGCAGTCTATTGTGAATGTCGAAAATTCTTCACACAATCGAATCTCTGCCAGCTAATCCAGGAGAAACTCCATATCATCCGCAGCTAATATTTAAACTGATTTAAAGCACCCAGTTTCCCTGTCTAAGATTCAGCGACTGTATTTTTCTATAAAATCCTGCTTCAGCACTTTAAACCATATCTTCCCTTTTCCCAGTGTTCAGACTGAAACCAAGAGAAATTAAAAACTACTATGCATTTTCAGTTCACAGTGTATGACGCCCTAAACGGGCTTTTCTTATTTCTACGTACCCTCTGAAACCCCGCATAAATACTGGCTTCCCAGCCTCATTTTTGCAGGTATTTGTCTGAATCTTCTGATAACAACTATTTTTCAGGAGTTTTTTGACATGTTCACACTTTGTTCATATTTCTCCTATGTAATTGACCTCTTTCATGCGGCTTGATCCATGTTTAGCGGACAGAGGTGAAGGCTCTTCCCATACGGATTTTTTCGTTTGCATTAAGCAAATCCAGACCGCCTATGCTCACGGTCATTATACCTCAATCATACTTTTGATAAAAGTGTTTTTATAGAATATCAGCACCAAATAATAAATATTGAAAATCCCAGCTTTCCAGTCAGAATATATTTGTTATGATTCTTTTCCACTGAGGACGTTTTCTCCGGAAAAGTTATCCACATTTCTTGGCCGCAATGATTTCTCTTTCAAAAAATGTGGTTATTTACTTAAATTGTCGCTTCCATTCAACCATCGCCTGTTGCATAATTACCTTGTCATTTGAGATACACTGTTGTGTATCTCGAGATGTATCTATTTCTACTGTGTAACAGCATTTATCAGTTTTCACAATCCAGCACATGTCATCAGCCTTAGATTCAGTGTTCTCTATTGTTCCTATACAATTCCAACTGCTATTAGCGTTAATTCTTGAAATCATTTCAATGAGCTGATTCCATAACTTTTTGCCCTGCTCGATCATAATTTCTGTAGAAATCGACTTCGTGTACCTAGAGAAATATTTTTCTTCCTTATCTTTCTGTACCTGATCCAAGATATCTTATCTGTCAAGAATGTCTAATTCCTTTAATTTTTCGGCAAGTTCCTCTCCTTCATTCAGCAAAAGTAAAAATGCCTGCTCATCATCTAATGTATTGATATTGTCTGAACAAAATTTCCAATACGAATCACTCCGTTAGACGAATATTCCTCGTATTTAGTCTTCCAAAAAAGCTGCCCGCGCCTTTCTTTTCCATATATGACTCATGGTTCTTCGCACTGCCATACTTTCTATCTGCCTTGTTCGTTCTCTGCTGATTCCAAATCTATCCGCTGTTTCCTGAAGTGTTTTGGGCACACCATCCTCCAGGCCAATTCTAAAAGCAAGCAGTTGTCTTTCCCTGTCATTTCTACAAGCCAGAAGTAATCCTTTAATTCTTTCAGCCTTATTTTCATCCGAGACAAAAATGCTTATTTTTTCTATCAACTCTTCTATAACCTCGTCCCTGGGTTCTTTCTGGGTTTTATCAACCGGAGGTTCCTTTCGAAGCTCCTCCAGTGCTGCAATATAATGGGTTACTTCATTCCTTACCATCCATTCGATATAATGAGCTGTATTATACTCAAGATTTTCAAGATACAAAGTATTCGCAACCTTCTCCCGAACTCTCTCTACACAATTCATCAACAGGTCTCGGTTATAGCCAATGCGGGGGGCATGTTTTTTCATAGACTCTACAATCATTGGAACATATGCATTCAAAAAATATTTTAGCGAAGTTTTATCTCCCTCTGCCGCTGCTCTACCTAAGAATTCACGTTCTTCTTGAGTGCGCGAAAGCCCGGATACCATAAGAATGAGTTTTTCGCCATCCAATTTTTCCGGAACAACATCAATATTAGAAACAAACGTTTCCCAATTCTCGTAGTAATCCATAAATACTAGCCTCCCAACATTTTTTATCGTGTACAGATACTATTTACAAAAATGATATAGCATCCAAAATCACCGATAGTCTTTTGATAATATCTGTTATCTTCATCATTTCCAAGTTGATCCCGCCATGCAGCTTTTTTCCCTGCATGCGCAAATATTTTGCAAGCATATCAAAATCCAAGAAGTATGGTTCTTTGATATAATCTGCAAACGTATTTTTCATCATAAACTACTTTTCGCTCTTAAAACCTGTTGCTTCTACAACCACGCGCCAGTATCTTCCCAACAGTCTCCCCTTGTAGAAACTTTTATTCCGGATCAGTTTTTTACCATTTGTTTCCGGAGATTCGAAAGCAGGCCAGAGACAATTTTTCCAGATAATAATTAAACGTATCACCATGGGGCATTTCCTCCAGGCTCTGATCACCGGATAAGAGTCTTAGTGTTCGGACACATTCCTCTTCATTAAACTGTTCCTCCATAGATTTCATTGTAAGGACGGAATATATATTTTTAACACGCCCATCCAGACAAGATCCGCCTGTGTATAGGTAATATAAGATGAATTCCTGGGGCCTTCCAGCTCGTCGATTCAATGCGGAAGGTTTTGAAAAAGGGTATGTGATCTTCATAAAATCCACGATACCATGAGCCTTCTTTTTACGTTTATCAGCTTTTCATATCCAATTTTTTCTCTTTTTCAAAGAAAATCCCTACTGTGCGTAAAATTTCTTTTTCATTTTACTGCAAAATAACGGGAATCTTTTTAACTAATAATTTTTATGCGAAAAGTTTTTATTCTTAAGAGCTGAAATTAAAAACTACTATATATTTTCAGTTCACACAGCATTTAACACCCTAAACGGGCTTCTTTCATTTCTACTGAGGTACCCTCTGAAACCCCGCATAAATACTGGCTTCCCAGCCTCATTTTTGCAGGTATTTGTCTGAATCTTCTGATAACAAC
>DWUX01000067.1 GCA_019120545.1 Candidatus Blautia stercoripullorum
CGACAGATTTATCAGGTGGGGATAATTCTGCGGAAACTCAAGTGCTATAAACATTGAAATCGCATATAATAAGTTTGATTATGGTGTCTTTTGGCACGGAATACCAATGAAAGAGGACAATTATGAAAAGCAAGACCAGCAAAAAAGGCGCCGCCCTGGTTCTGGCAGCCGCATTAACTTTAAGCTTACAGACAGCCAGTCCCCTGGCAGCCGTTTCTTCCGGCGAAAACGCCCAGGCAGAACAGACAGCACAAGAAAACACAGCTCCAGATACTGCTGCCCAGGAACCGGCAGTGCCGGAAAGCTATGAATGGGAAATCCAGTCCAACGAAATCCCCGGATGGCCCCAAGGGCCTAAGATCATTGCAGAGACAGGCATCGTCATGGATCTGGACAGCGGAGAAATTTTATATGCAAAAGGAATTGACGAAAAAAGAGCTCCCGCCAGTATCACAAAAATCATGACAGCCATGCTTGCCATTGAAAAAGTACCCCTGGATACAAAAATCACTTTTACCAATGAGGTAAATAATATCGAGCCGGGAAGCACCCACATCGGCATCAAGCCCGGAGAGACTCTGACCATGGAAGAAAGCCTTTATGGCATCCTTCTTGGCTCCGCCAATGAAGTTTCTTCCGGAGTAGCGGAATATATCGGGGGAACCGTACAGAATTTTGTGGATATGATGAATGAAAAAGCGAAGGAACTGGGCTGTAAAAACACCCATTTTGTCAACGCAAACGGCCTCTATGATGATAATCACTACACAACAGCAAGGGACATGGCTCTGATTGCCCAGGCTGCTTTTCAGAATGAGACCTTTCGAAAAATTGTAAAGACCCCCTATTATATTATTCCTCCCACAAACATCACCGCAGAAGAACGTTGGATCAATAATCATCATCAGATGCTCCTGGAGGGCAATCAGCACTATGACGGATGCCTGGGAGGAAAAACCGGTTATACAGTGAAAGCAGGAAATACTCTGGTAACTTATGCCCAGAGAGATTCTATGCGTCTTGTCTGTGTAGTTCTGAAAGGAACTACAGAATATTACAATGATACCAGAAATCTTCTGGACTATGGCTTTAACAATTTTCAGAAATTGCAGCCTTCTTCAGAAACCGGAGCAGAGCCGGATTCTCTGGCTGCTTATCTCCAGGAAAAAGACCTTTTAGACACCGCCATAGAAGAGGCGTCTATGGACATTCCAAAAGAAGCTGCTCAGGATGTCACCGTTAAAGCCCAAATAAAAGACAACAATATGCTGAACCTGGATTTTTACTATGGCGATACACGGATGGGCAGTTCCAGTCAGGAAGCCTCTCAGGAAATCCTGGAGGCTGTCAGAGACTATGACCGTCTCCAGGCGCAGAGTACTCAGAAACCAAAGACTCATCTGGCCTCCGCAGGTCCCGTCAAAGGCAGTCACTCCTCTGCATCTTCGATTCAGACTGCTTTAGGAAAATATCTGGCGAAAGGAGAATCCTTTTTCCAGGATCTTCCGGACTGGAAATATCCGGTTCTGGGATTTCTGGCAGGAGCTCTAAGTTTTTATATCATACTTCTGATCATAAAGATCATCCGGGCTCTTTTTTCCAGGAAGAAAAAAAATAAGGAAGAGAAAGGCGAGGAAAATATAGAATGAAAGTAACCTATATCGGTCACAGCGGTTTTCTCATAGAATCCGGATCCTGCTGCTGTCTTTTTGATTATTATCAGGGAGAAATTCCTTCCCTTCCTGAAGATAAACCCTTATATATCTTTGTCTCCCACCGTCATCAGGATCATTTTAATCCAGAGATCTTCCAGATCGCCGGCCCGAAAAAGAGATCCACTACATTCTCTCCCAGGATACCAGAAGATATATGAGAGGTCGTTTATCTCTGCCCAATCTTCACTTTATGAAGGCGGAAGAATTCCTGATCCTTACTTCGGCCGGCAGCGACAAGTCCCTGTCTGTAAAAACCTTCCATTCCACAGACTGCGGAGTGGCGTTCCTGGTTGAAACAGATGGAAAAAAGATCTATCATGCCGGAGATCTGAACTGGTGGGTCTGGCCGGGGGAATCTAAACAGTACAATCATAACATGACCGCAAATTTCAAACGATACACAGAGCCTTTAAAGGGCATGGAACTTTTTGCCGCATTTCTGCCTCTGGATCCCCGGCAGGGGGAATGGTATGAAAAAGGATTTTCTTATATGATGGAAAACGCCCTTATTCATTACGCTTTTCCTATGCATTTCTGGAAAGACTATTCCATTATCCCAAAATATCTTTCCACGCCTCAGGGACAGAAATATAAAAATCAGATTATACTGTTGGAAAAAGAAGGGCAGGTTATCTATTGCCCGGAAAATAAGGAGGACAAATAAAATGAAATTTCAGATGATCCATGAGAATTATAATGTCAGAGATTTAGACCGTTCCCTGGCTTTTTATGAAAAAGCTCTGGGGCTAAAGGAAAAACGCCGTACCGAAGCTAAGGACGGTTCCTTTATTATTGTCTATGTTGGAAATGATACTACAGATTTTGAGCTGGAACTGACCTGGCTGCGGGACTTTGACCGGGATTATAACCTGGGTGACTGCGAATTTCATCTTGCATTCCGCACTGAAGATTTTGACGCAGCCCATAAGCTTCATGAAGAAATGGGCTGCATCTGCTTTGAAAATCCCGATATGGGCATTTATTTTATCTCTGATCCGGACGGATACTGGCTGGAGATCGTGCCGGAGAAATAATTCTTTCACCCTCTGCGGCTAAAGGAAAAGAGTCTGGCTGTTCCGGGGTCGAGACAGATCACAAGTTCTTCCTCCTCTTCCCGGAACTCCCAGAGGGTCCTCTTTCCGGAAGGATAAATGCAGGAAACTTCCCCTGCTTTTTTCCCCTTCTGTCCCAGAGGGATCCTGAAAGCCTTTTCTTGTTCTCCTCTCATCCTCCACACTGCCAGATAGCATTTCTCACCATTCTGGATTCCGAAGCTGATATACTCATCTGAAAAAGAGGCCAGGCCTGTGGGCCAGAAGGGAATGCCTGTCTTAATATCTTCCCGGATTTCCTTATATATCCGGATCCCCTCACATACTCTCTCCATTCTCTCTTCTCCTATCTGTCCCAGATAACCGCTTTGATGGATGCGGAAAAGCATAGCGTTTACCATATTATAAATGGTTTCTTCTTCCGTACCCTGTACCAGAGGATAAGACCAGATCGCCGCCTGTTCCGGCGTGCATGCAGCAGCGCAGTTTGCCACAATAGCTGCCATCTTAATATAATCTGTCTGATCTGTCACAGACTGTATGCTGTGCCTGGACAAAAGAGAATATTCCATACGCATGCCTCCGCTGCTGCAGTTCTCTATAACCAGATCCGGATATTTTTCAAAGATTCCGTCCAGCCAGGAAAGATAGGCTCTGGTATGTGCCAGAAGGCCTTCTCCCGGAGAATCCGCATGAAGGTCCGTTCCTACGCCGGCGTTGATATTATAATCCATTTTAATGTAGCCGACCCCGTAATCCTCCACCAGTCTCCGTATCACTTCCCCGGCGTACTTCTGTACCTCCGGATTCCGGAAATCCAGCTGATAGCGGCAATGGTCGATCACAGGCCTCCCGTTTCTCTGGAAAAACCAATCAGAAGGCACCTTATCCGCCAGGGGACATTTTGTCCCCATTACCTCCAGCTCCAACCACAGTCCCGGGATCATATTTTTGCTCCGTATATACCGGATCACCTCCTGGAGACCTCCCGGAAATCTTTTTTGGCTGGGAAGCCATTCTCCCACTCCGTCCCACCAATATCCGTCTGAATACCAGCCGCAGTCTATGCAGAAATACTCGCACCCTGCCTTTCCGGCTGAATCGATCAAGGGCTTTAACGCCTCTGTTGTAGGGTCTCCCATCAGGCAGTTCATATAGTCGTTAAAGATCACCGGAAGTTTTTCATTATCCCGATTTTTTCTCCGGATCCTTCTTCTGTATTCTGTAAGAGCCTGTACAGATGCTTCAAAGTCTCCTTCTATGACAGCCAGAGCGCAGGGAACAGATAAAAATTCTTCTCCCGGCTTCAGACGTTTTACAAATCCGTTTTCCTGGTAGGTAGGACCCGACGCCTGAAGATAGAGTCTGTCTCGGATATCGCTGATTTCCCAGTGCCAGGAACCGCTGGTCTCTATCTGCCATGTAAAGGTCTTATTCAGTTCTGTATTATAATAACTGCCCATAGGAAGATATTCGTCGCAGCTCCAGCTCCCTGTGCTTCCTATAGAAATCCTCTTCATTGAAAAAGAATTCACCGCATCATACCCCAGTTCATTAAGGGAGTATTTTTTCCACTGTCCTTCTCCATACCAGGTATTATGAGGAATATAAAGAACGCCTGTTTTGTCTCTCTTTTCTGAAGGACCCTCGCACAGATCTGTGACAGCAAGAGAAGAAATGTATTCAATATTATAAATTTCCCGGGAGCAGTTCTCTGCCTGATTAAAGATCCTGAATACCGGAATTCCATCATAGAACTGTATATGGGTGGTAAGTTTCAGGCCCTGATAAGACTGAAGGATCTCCAGTTTTCTGCCATAGAGATTTCTGTAATCTCTGCAGGATTCATAACTCATCAGTCTGGACGGACTGCTTCCTGTATGTTTATTTCCATGATGATCACACTGGTCAAAACCGCTGGCCTGCAGCTCTGCCAGGGTATATACATGAAGGTCTTTCTCCGGCACCTGATCTGTCTTCTCTCTGAAAGAACAATGGCTCAGGTATGCAGGCTTCCCTTTTTCTAAAATCAGTTCCATATTGATCCCATTTTCTGCTATCTTCATAATCATCTCTAAACCTCCTTTTTCCGCCATCCTTTCTTACCTGCATTATAGTAACAAAAAGAGTTTTCGTCTATGCAGAATTTTTCAGCATACAAAAATAAGTGCTGTCCGAAAGCCATGGTTACTTTCAGACAGCACTTAAAACTATTGCAAATAGTGATTTCGATTTTCTCTCTTATTTATCCTGATGCCTTTTCTGACGGCGTTTCTTTCTCAGCGCATCCCTTTTCTCCCGGATATGCTCAGCTTCTTCCTGGGTGATTTTTTTCAGAGTTCTTACTACATAATACTTTCCTTCATCAGTCTTCTTCAGCCTTGCCTTTCCCCTGAAATAGCCATGGTTAGGACAGAATGCAAGACACATATGCGCCTTTGCATTCACAGAAAACCACCGTATTTTTTTCTTAGCCGTTTTTCCGCAGAGAAAGCATCTGGTCTGGACCACATCCCGATCCTTCATAGCGTCTTCTTTGGAGAGAAACTCTCTGGATATAAATTTGGAATATTCTGGGAATACCGTATAGATCTGATCCTTTCTGGTCTTGGGATTCTGGTAGCAGTCTATGGAGTAATAGTCTTCCGCCATTTTTACAGGTATACCCTTGAAGATCTCTGCGGTATAATAGGCATCGTTCAAAGCTCTGTGAAACTGCCCGTCCTTTTTCATTTCCAGAAAATCAATGGCATTCTCCAGGGATCTGGCTGTACGCTGCCCCTCATAAGCCAGTCCGAAAAGCTTCTGTATATCATAATAAAAAATCGGCCCCTTAAGTAAGTTCAGCATATGATAATATTTCATGTTTCTCTGGAGTTCTACCAGATCGGAAGAACCCCATGTGCAGAACTTAGCTTCGGGACCGCACCACTTCATAAATTTTTTTACTGCTTCGATAAAAGGAATCCCCTGCTCCAGATCCGAACCTTTTATGTCCAGGATCTCCTTTGTCCGGTAATGCAGTTTTTTATAGACAACAGGTTTTACCACCTGATGAAACGAATCTTTATAATTTCTGTTTTCATCTAATTTTAAGGCTCCTATTTCTATGATTTCAAAAGGCAGTCTTTTATTCCCTCTTTCTTTTCCATAGGGGCATTGATTCCACTCCAGATCAAATACAATGTAATTCATCGTAAAACCTCCGTAGACATTCTAGCAAAATATAGTATGTTAGTCAATCCAGCCCTCCAAGCTTTGTGCACTTTATGTCTATACTACAATCTGTATGAATTATTTTTGTAAAAACAGACAGTTTATAGAATGTTTCTCCCGAGTTTTTTCTGTTAAAATAAATATAGAATTTTTAGAAGGAGGCCGTAATCGAAATGATAATTATTGGTGAAAAAATTAATGGTTCTATTCCTTCCGTGGCAAAAGCCATTGCTGAACGAGACGCTGAATTTATAAAAAACCGGGCCCGTATGCAGGCTGAAGCAAATGCAAGCTTCATTGACTGCTGCGCATCTGTTCCGGAAGATGTTGAAGTAGAGACTTTGAAATGGATGATCGACTGCATTCAGGAAGTTACCGATCTTCCCATCTCTATCGACAGTCCCAGCGCCCATGTGCTGGCAGAAGTTTACAGCTACTGTAAGAGACCGGGACTTTTCAATTCAGTTTCCGGAGAGGGAGATAAGATTGACACCATCTTCCCTATCCTTGCAAAGGAAGAGAACAAGGACTGGCAGGTGATCGCTCTTCTCAGCGACAACACCGGTATCCCTAAAACTGCAGACGATCGTCTGAAAGTATTTAAACACATCATGGAGAAGGCTGAAGAATATCACATTGCACCTTCCCGTATTCATATTGATCCTCTTGTCGAGATGCTCTGCACCTCTGAAGACGGCATTGCTATGAATGTGGAAGTCATCTCCACCATCAGAAAACAGTATCCGGATATACATATTACTGCTGCTATCAGCAATATTTCTTTTAACCTTCCGGTACGTAAACTGATCAACTGCTGTTTCCTGACACTGGCCATGAATGC
>DWUX01000068.1 GCA_019120545.1 Candidatus Blautia stercoripullorum
AAGGAATCTTAAAAGAACTGGAAAAGGGAACCACCGTGGCTTCCATGGCAAAAAAATTTCAGGTTTCAAAGGAGTTTGCGGAACAGGTATGCAGGATTTCCGTGACTCATCCGGGGGTGACCGCTCACGGGATCATGGATAAGATGGAAGTAAATAAGATTGTATCCAAAAGCAGCAAAAACAGTTAGGAGAAATTTGCAATACCGTATATCTCCAGAGGATCATGAAATATGTGATTTACCATAACTATTTTATGTAAACTAATAAAGGCTATGAACACTACACCAGCAATGCTTATATAGAAAAATAAGAGTGTTGATATAATTGAGGCAATCCTTCTATGAAAAAACATTTCTATGTAATTGGCGGCACCATGGGAGCCGGCAAGACTACGGTCTGCAATATTTTAAAGAAAAAATTGAAAAACAGTGTTTTCCTGGACGGGGACTGGTGCTGGGATATGGAGCCTTTTTGGGTGACAGAAGAGACCAAGGCAATGGTAATGGATAACATTACCTATGTACTGAATAATTTCCTTGCCTGTTCGGCCTACGACCATGTGATTTTCTGCTGGGTCCTTCATGAGCAGGAGATACTGGACACACTTTTATCCAGATTGGACTGCCGGAATGCAGAAGTTCATCTGTATTCCCTGATCCTTGATGAAAAAAGTCTGGAAGAGAGACTGAAAAAAGATATCCGCCAGGGACTTCGGCAAAAAGACGTGATAGAGCGGAGTATCCGGCGGCTTCCCCTGTACGAAAAACTAAATACGAAGAAAATCTATGTTTCCGGACAAACACCGGCGGAGATAGCAGCCGCAATATTGAGAGACACAGGTATAAAAGATGAGTATGAGAAAGAAAAGAGAGCAGATATGGAAATAAAAACAGGAAAAATCAACGAAAAGGAAACCGCTGTTTCTGAAGACCTGGAAAGTATGAAAAGAGAGCTGGAGGCTTACCGGAAAATGCACAGAGGCGTCAAGCAGGAGTATGACTCCATTGTAGGGCAGATGGAAAAACAGAAAGAAGCCGGCAGGACCAAGTCCGCCACCTACCGTCAGCTTATGGGTCGGAAGCTGACCTACGGCACTATGCTGGATCTATATAAATTATATGACCTGGAGGAGTGAATGTATGATATTACCGGTTTTATGAAAAGCTTATGCCCCATACAGCAATATATCTGTATAATAGCGACCTTCTCTGACCTCTGTCACAAGGGTCCCCTGATATTTCTCCACCCGGGACTCTACATTTTTCATGCCGATTCCATAAGGGGGCTTCTGTCCGGCCCTGCAGGGGTTGTCCATGTGGAGGAGGAGATTCCCTTCCTGATAGATCAGAGACAGCCGGATCTCAGGAACCGGAGCGCCAGGCGCCAGAAAATCCATTGAGGAGGCTACGGCATTGTCCAGGAGATTTCCAAATATGGTCACTGTATCGGAAAAATCCAGGAACACACAGTTTTCCGGTACAGTAAGCTGAGTCAGACAGCAGATATTTTTCTGTCTGGCTTCCTGGAGCTTCAGGTTCAGCACGGTATCCAGGCAGGGGTTCCCGGTCATTACAAAGTTTTCGTAGTCCGTCAGTTCTTTCTGGGAAGTTTCCAGGTAGTTTTCCAGCTCCTGGCCTTTCCCCTGGGCATAGAGAGCAGCGGCAGTCCTCATGTGGTTTCTCATATCGTGGCGGAGCCTGCGTATTTCTCCTGTGGTGTGAAGATATTCCCGGTAATATTTTTCCTGATATTCTAACTGCTGCCGGGTAAGAGCGGCCTCTCTGGCCTTTGCCCCATAGAGATAGAATCTTTTATACAGGGCAAAAAGGCAGTAATTTAATCCCAGAAGAAGGAGCATCAGACCCAGGTGAAGAAACATTTTCCGGTTATATCCTATAGAGGAAGAGACCACCAGAGGCAGAAAACCCAATGCGATCAGTAAAAGAGCACCGGAAATACCAAACAGGAATCCCCAGAGAGATGGAGGAAGAAAGATGTTTTCTTCAAAGCTGCCGCTAAGCTTCTGGCAGAGAAAAAGGATCAGCCAGAGGAAGATATGATAGAATAACTGAATCTGGTAAAAGGGCAGATAACGGTTCAGTCCATGATGAAGAAGATTGGTAAGGTCGTTCAGGCAAAACAGGTAGAAGACGGTCAGTGTAAAGAGGGAAAAGGCAAAGAAAAGCTTTTTCTGCCGGCTGCCGGAATAAGAGAGCAGGAGAAAAAGACAGAGGGGGACCTCTGCCATAGACAGCTCATAGAACCGGGAACCCTGGATAGAGATAAGATCAAACAGGATCAGCAGAAAAATTCCTGCCAGGAAAAGACCGCCCTGTATCCATTTCAGATACGGTCCCGGTTTTCCGAAGATACGGTTTAAGAGCGCGGTAAAAACACGAAGGGTTACTGCGTACAGAAAAATATCGAACATAAAGTTTAATGCTAAAGCTGCAAATTGAAAATTCATTGTCCCCATCTTCCTTTCAGATACTGCAGATGTTTTTCTTTTGCTTCTTTCCGGAAGCTTTTGCTTACGGGAATCTCCTCACCGTTTCTGAGAATAATGGATGTATCCCTGGAAGCCCGGATATATTCCGGATTCACCACATAGGATTTGTGACACTGGAAAAAACCTCCGGGGGAGAGCTGTTCTTTCAGCTTTTCCAGCTTTCCGTAGAAGGTATATTCTCCCACTACCGTATGGAGATGGATCTTCCGAAGGTCTCCTTCCAGGTACAGGATTTCACCCCAGGGGATCTCATAGAGGGTCTGCCGGATATGGAAGGTAAGCCGTTTGCCATGAAGCCGGAGAAATTCCATGGCTTCGCCCAGGACCTTAAAAAAAGCTTTTCTTTTCACTGGTTTGATCAGGAAGCGGAAGGGCAGTACCTGAAAAACTTCGTATACATATTCTTTGTAATCTGTCACAAAAACGATCAGGGCTTTCTGATCTCTCTTGCGGATCCGGGTGCAGGTCCGAATCCCGTCTATTCCCGGCAGGGAAATATCCATAAAATATAGAGAAAAATAGTCCTTTCCTTCTTCAATATATTCCAGCAGTTCCTCTCCGGAAGAAAAAATTTCCCACTCCAGGTCTGTCGGGTATTCTTCCAGATAGCTTTCCAGTAGGGACTGGGTTGTGATATCATCTTCGCATATTGCAATTTTCATAAGCTTTACCTCATCTGTCTTTTATTATATAAACAGGCCGGATTTTTCTCAATAAGATTTTTTGATCACTTCTGACAACTTTTCCGCTGATTCTTACATTTGAAAGAACCTTCTTATTTTTTATATATACTGAAAGAAAAGGAGGTCTTAATATATGAAAAGGAAAAAATTTTTGGGAAAATGGACACTGGCTGCGCTGCTGGGATACGAGCTTACTCTTTTAGGGATATCCATGACTCCTGTGGCGGGAAAAGGTACCAGATTTGGAGATACGGGCATGTGGCAAAATATGATCCTTATCGCTGCATTTTATCTGATCCCCCTGGTTTTCTATTATCTCCATATAAAAGCTATGCGCTATATCCTGGCGGCCGTGGTAATTTTCTGGACCATCCCCCTTCCCTTTTTCATACTGATATCCGGGGGCTCTTTCCTCTACTATAGACTGCAGGGAGATTCCTTTCATTCCCTGATACTTCTGGCTGCCATTAGCATTGCCCTGGTAAACCTGCTTCTTCAGATCCTTTGGTGTGTAAACTGCCTGGGGGAAAAAGAAAAAACGTGAATTCATATGAATTTAATAAAATTTTAATTTTATCGCCCTTTTTCAGTGACATTTTTATTCTATAATAGGAAAGTCAATGGAAAGGAATGAGAAAAATATGAAGCATAAAAAGAAGGTAAAACTATCCCTGGTATTTGAAATTTTAGCTTTTCTGGTATTGATCATACTGGTAGTTGTTTTATTTTTTACACAGCAGAATAAAGAATCTGAAAGAGACTCTGATGTGGCTGAAATACAGGAAGAGGAAGAGAAAGAAATCGTAGACCTTTCCTCCCTTTCAAGTACCAGCGCTGTACTGATAGATCTAGACTCGGGAGAAACTCTGGCAGAAAAAAATCAAAGTCAGATTGTATATCCAGCTTCTCTTACAAAGATGATGACAGTTCTAGTCGCATTGGAAAATATTGAGGACATTAATGCTTCCGTAACTCTGCCGGAAGATATCTTCCCGGCTTTACAGGAAGAAGGCGCTTCTATGGCCGGATTTGAGCCGGGAGAAACAGCCACCTATAAAGATCTGCTTTACGGGGCTATTCTTCCCTCAGGTGGGGAATGCTGTATTGCGTTAGCTAAAAATATTTCCGGAACGGAAGAAGCATTTGTGGCAAAAATGAATGAAAAAGCTGTAGGACTTGGAATGGAGCATACGCATTTCACAAATACTACAGGGCTTCAGGATGTTGATCATTATTCAAGCGTAGAAGATTTAGGGATACTTCTTAAAGAAGCCCTTAAAAATCAGACATTTCATGAAATCTTTACTACAGATACTTACAGTGTGCCGCCTACTAACCTGCATCCGGAAGGATTCACCTTTCACAGTTCTATGTTCCAGACTATGAAAGAAGCTAATATCCAGGATTCATACATAAAAGGGGGAAAGACGGGATTTACCTCTGACGCAGGCTTGTGTCTGGCAAGCCTGGGAGAGGTAAATGGAAAGTCTTATATTCTGGTTACCGCCCATGCGGATGGAAATCATGATACAGATCCGTATCATATTTTAGACGCGGTATCTGTATACGGGCAGCTTGCCGAGCAGACACAGCCGGAATCAATTACTTCTGAAGATGAGACAGAGTCTGAAGAATAAGGTTTACACAGTAGTCCGTGCCCAGACTGGTGTCTACTGTGAGATGATAATTGGGAGAAAATCCCCAAGGCTGCCGGGTATAATAGCGATAGTTATCCCGGCGGCGTCTGTCTTCCAGGCGGATTTCCTGCGCTGCCTCTTTTTGAGACAGACTTTTAGATTTTGCCAATCTTTCCACTCTGTCTTTAAAGGAACTTCCTAAAAATACCCGGAGGCAATGGGGCCGTTCCTTCAGAACATAGTCGGAACATCTGCCGATGATAACGCAGTTTTCTTCATCTGCCAGCTTTTGGATCGCCTGAGATTCTGCCTGAAAGATTTCATCTTTTGGCGCAGGTGTATCTGAAGAATAGGCATACATCTGATTAACCAGATCATAAAGGAGACTGTTTGTCATTTTTTCTTCCCGGTCTTTAATAAATTTTCTGGAATAGCCGGTAGTTCCGGCGATCATTTCAATAATTTCCCCATCGTAAAATTTATATCCCAGTTTCTCAGCCAGTTTTTTCCCAATTTCATGTCCGCCGCAGCCGTACTGACGGCCAATAGCAATGGTCCAGTTGGTTTCCGGTTTTTGAAGAGCTTCCGTCCCCTTTTTTTGATCTGTTTCCGGATAAAGCAGAGCAGGAAGAAAAGAAAGAAGCCGTCCAAAGAGTCTGGCAATAAATCCTACTAAAAGTGCTGCAATAATGGTACCTTCCCGGACACCCTGGAGTTTGTGAAAAAAGAACAGGGAAAGAATTCCGGCGATGATAGTCATGGAAGCGTCAAAGGCTACTTTTGTATTCCCGAAATTTGTCTTCCAGGTAAGGACGATGGCCCGTACAAAGGACTCTCCAGGAAGCATGACCACATCTGCCAGCACTTCCATATAGACTCCAAAGCCCAGGATCACACAGCCGATGATCAAAGAAATAAGCTTTACAGGATACAGTTCCGGATTCATGGCGCCTAACATCAGAGTGGTAAGGTCGATGAAATATCCAAAGATAATAGAAACCGGTATCTGCAGGAAATGCTCCAGCTTAAAATTTTTCCGCAGTATGATCAGCTGTAAAAAGATCAGCAGAAGACTGAAAAATATAGTAAATTCTCCCAGAGTAAAAGGGAAATTCAGGCTGAGCACATAGGGGATCGAAGAAATAGGAGAGGTTCCCAGATCTGCCTTTGTGATAAAACTTACTCCGAAAGAATTGATAAACAATCCCACAAGGAAAATGATATAGCGTTTAATTTTTTCTGTCATGTTTCTTTTCCTCCAATGTTTCCATGTTATGATAAATCTTCTCAAAAGTTTTTAAAAAGCTTTCCCGCTCTTCTTTGGAAATTCCGGAAAAAGCCTGGGATTCCAGCTCTTCAAAGCCCTTATCTATGGCATCCACCATTTCTTTGCCCCGGTCTGTCAGGAAAATATGCCAGGAACGCCGGTTCCCGTTCAGGCTTTTTCTCTGGATCAGCCCCTTTTCCTCCATGCCGTTGAGGATAGTGGTAAGAGAAGCCGGTTCTATATGACAGGCTGCGGCGATCTCTTTCTGGGCTGCCCCGTCTTTTTCCCGGAGAAAATCCAGAACTTTAGGCTGGCCTAAAGTCAATCCTGTGTCTTTCAGAGAAAGAAACAATTTTTTCTGCAGGATCACATGATTCGCCATCAGCATGTAATGATAAGAAAGACTCATATATAAAACTCCTTTCATGATTATTAGAATACTAAATATTAGCAAACTAATGATATATCTTAGAAGAAAAATTTTGATTTGTCAATGGGAAAGATTAAAATCCGGATATCCTATTGAAAAGAAAACCGGTTCAGGTTATGCTATATAATAAAGAATTTATTCCAATGTATTTTATCAGAGGAGGAATCCATTTTATGAAAGATTTAAGTCTGACTCAGAAATTTTTTATCTGCACAGTAAATGAAAAAGGCAATTTTTCCAGCTATGATCAGATACCGGTGGCCTGTTTAATAGCTGCAGGAGTGCTGGAAATGTGCATGGCGAAATGTGTTTCCATAGAAAAAAAGAGGCTGTCTATAATAGATAAACTGCCGGAATCTATGGAATATCTCAAATCTCTTTATGATATGATCGGACAGGAAAGCACTAATCGGGGAAAGCCGGTAAAAGCTGAAAAAATCGTAGAAAAATATACAGGAGCTTTTACTGATAAAAAACTTCGGGAGCTTACAGATTCCATTGTTCAGTCTATGGATGAGGATATTCTGCCAATAGAAAAGGCAGGAAGAGGGAAATGCAGGCCAAAGAGAGAAGTTCTCTTTGATGTAGCAGATAATCTCCGCATAGAATTGTTGAGAAACGATCTGCCTTCGAAAGACGCTATTGTCTTTGCTGATCTTCTGGACCGGGCCGGACGTTTGAAAGAATATCTCTCCAAATACGAACAGAAGGAACTGAAAAAACGTCTGACAGAGATCCGGAAAAATAAAGAAGAGTCTGCCGTTAAGAAAACCATACGGCAGATCGACGGACTGGTAGATACCCTGGTTTCTGCAGGGAGTATTTTTTCTGAAGTCTAATCCGTCGTATGTTTTAATGCTAAATTGTTAGCCACAGGAGGAAGCCGTTTATGAAAATCGGTATTTTATGTGCAGGTGATGAGGAACTATCCCCTTTTTTGCCATTGATAAAAGATCGCAAAACAGCAGAAAAAGCCATGTTAAAATTTTATATAGGGCAGATTAACAGTATTGAAGTCATTGCTCTGTTTTCTGGAGTATGCAAGGTAAATGCCGCCATAGGGACACAGATTTTGATAGATGTGTTTGGCGCAGATATGATCATCAATTCGGGAACTGCAGGCGGAATGGTGTCGGACCTTGAGATATTCGATACTGTAATTTCTACAGAAGTTTGTTATCATGATGTGGCACAAAATATTTTGACAGAATTTCATCCATGGATGAAGACTATATTTTTTCCGGCGGATCCTAAATTAATAATACTGTCAAAAAACGCTGTTGATAAAATCAGACCGGCCGGGAAAGTGGTTTGGGGCCGGATGGCAACAGGAGAGTCCTTTATAACTGATGAAGGACGACAAAAAATCAATCAAGAATTTGCACCCTTGACAGTTGATATGGAAACCGCAAGTATCGCTCATGTGTGCTACGTAAATCGTATACCTTTTATCTCCATCCGCTGTATCACGGATACTGCAAAACACAGTGGAATTAATAACTTTGACGAAAACTGTGCCAAAGCTTCAGCTATTGCAAAGGACATCACAGTTGCTTTATTAACTGAAATTAAAAACTCACACTGCGAGTAAGTGATATCCGCCACATAAAAATGCAAAACACCTGCGGTCAGTGAAAATGTCTGTGCAGCAGCTTCAACGACCGCAGGGCACTTATCTATATTCACCGATCCGCTTCTAGGGCTTCTGCCTTTTCTGGATCGCTGCCCAATATTTTTATGCATATCTATAAATTCCCTTGTAACCTTTTCGGAGTGTTTCCTGTCTAACAGTTAAACAGACATACCAAATGTCTATGAGAAGGAGGCAGAAATGGATGAAAGATTAAACCTGGTCCGAAAGGCTGTCCGGAGAAAACCGGGAGCTTTTGAATTGTTGATGGAACAGGAAAAAGAGTATCTTTATAAAATGGCTTTTCTTTATTGCAGGGAAGAGCAGATGGCCCTGGATACAGTAGCAGAAACTGTTGCAAAAGCCTATGTTGGTATCAGCAAACTGAAAAAGCCGGAATATTTCCGGACCTGGCTGACCAGGATCCTGATCAATGAAGCTTTAAGAGCAAAGGAAAGATCCGGAAACTGGCTGCCCTGGGAGGCGGCCGAACTGCAGAAAGAGAATTCCCTGGCTCCGGTCAGAGAATATTCCAGGGAAGAGATCATGGATCTGAGAGATGCATTGCTAAGACTTCCTGAAGATTTTAGGGAGCTGGTCCTGATGAAATATTTTTATGAATTCTCTGTTAAAGAAATTTCCCAGATTACAGGCAGCAGCGAGGGAGCAATCCGGACACGTTTATGCAGAATACGGAAGTTGCTGAAAAAAGATTTAGAAGGTCCGGACCGGCAGGAACCAGCGCCTATGTCTCGACCGCTGCCCGGGAAGACGAAATGAAGCGGAAAGGAAAAAAGGAAATGAAGAAAATCGAATTAGATTCTATAGCGATTCCCCAGGCCCTTGACCTGGCCGTGGAAAAAGGAATCCAAAAGGGAAAACAAGAGCTGCGGAAAAAGAAAAGAAAGAAAATCTTTTTCAGTACTTCTGCCG
>DWUX01000069.1 GCA_019120545.1 Candidatus Blautia stercoripullorum
AAGGGTATGAAGAAAAACCAGGTGAAACAGAAGCTGAAAGAAGAGGCTGTAAAGCTTTACGAGGAAAAAGAAGCAGAGTTTCCGGAAGCAGAGCAGCTTCGTGAGCTGGAGCGTGTGATCCTTCTGAAAGTTATCGACCAGAAATGGATGGATCATATTGACGATATGGATCAGCTCCGTCAGGGTATCGGCCTGCAGGCTTACGGACAGAGAGATCCTAAGGTGGAATATAAACTTCAGGCTTATGAAATGTTTGACAGTATGATCGCAGCTATCCAGGAGACTACTCTGCGTCTTCTGTATCATGTGCGCCTGGAACAGAAAGTAGAAAGAGAACAGGTGGCTCAGGTTACAGGAACCAATAAGGATGATTCCGGTCCGAAGAAACCTGTACAGAAGGCAGAAAAGAAGATATATCCCAATGATCCATGCCCCTGCGGAAGCGGAAAGAAGTATAAACAGTGCTGCGGCAGGAAAAAGATCAGCTGATCTTCAGGGATAAATATAGAGGAAAGAGTTGTCCCGTAAAATCTTTTGGATTTTCCTTGGCGGGGCGGCTCTTTATCGGAAGATAGCAGAAGACTGCTGTAGGTATAGGTAACTGTAACTGCAGCAGTTTGTCAGTTAAAGTCTTAAGAAAAACAGGATGAGGACTTTCTGTCTGTGTGATAAGGAGGAATTGCTATGGGACAGATGGTGGATTTTACTATGGAGAGAGAAGGGCTGGTCAAACCTGGAGACCGGGTGGAGTTAAAGGAAGATCAGGCCATTACCATGTCGGGAGTCATGTATTACTATACCATCAAGCCTGCGGTGGCCATGTCCAGTAATCTGAAAAAACCTCTGGAAAAGCTTACAGGCACAGTGCGAAAGGTAGAACCTCAGGTAAGTATCTATATGGTGACTGTAGAGATCGATGAGTAAGAAGGAGGAAAATAAGAGTGGTTGAATTAGACGGCTTTAAGTCCAGGCTGAACGGCTATACCCAGCCTCTGGAAGAGGTAAGGGAATCCCTTGACCTGGAGAATAAAGAGCAGCGGGTAGAGGAGCTGGAAAGAGAGATGGAGGCGCCCGGATTCTGGGATAACGCGGAGCGTTCCCAGAAGATGATGAAAGAATTAAGCGCCCTGAAAAGCGATATGGAGGTTTATCATAAGCTTCAGAACCAGAAAGAAGAGATCGAGCTGATGATCGACATGGGATATGAAGAAAATGATCCTTCCGTAATTCCCGATATCGAAGAGATGCTGAAAGAATTTGAAGAGGAGTTTGAAAATATCCGGATCAAGACCCTGTTGTCAGGGGAATATGATAAATGCAATGCCATTGTGACTCTTCACGCAGGAGCCGGCGGCACAGAGTCCTGTGACTGGGCAAGTATGCTTTACCGTATGTATCTGCGGTGGGCAGACCGCCATGGATTCTCCACAGAGGTTCTGGATTATCTGGACGGTGAGGAAGCCGGGATCAAATCTGTGACCTTCCAGGTAAATGGAGAAAATGCTTACGGATATCTGAAATCAGAGAAAGGTGTTCACAGATTAGTGCGTATATCTCCTTTCAATGCGGCAGGAAAGAGGCAGACTTCTTTTGTTTCCTGTGATGTTATGCCGGATATTGAAGAAGATCTGGATGTGGAGATCAATCCTGACGATCTGAAGATCGATACCTACCGTTCCAGCGGCGCCGGAGGCCAGCATATCAACAAGACTTCTTCAGCGGTGCGTATCACCCATATTCCCACAGGGATCGTGGTACAGTGTCAGAATGAGCGTTCTCAGTTCCAGAATAAAGACAAAGCCATGCAGATGTTAAAGGCGAAGCTGTATATGCTGAAACAGCAGGAAAATGAGAAGAAGCTTTCCGGGATCCAGGGCGAGCTGACAGAGATCGGCTGGGGAAACCAGATCCGTTCTTATGTCATGCAGCCTTATACTATGGTGAAAGACCACAGGACCAATGAAGAAACCGGAAATGTAGATGCGGTTATGAACGGAAACATTGACAACTTTATCAATGCTTACCTGAAATGGTCCGTTCTGGGAAAAAAGGAAAAATAGTTGCCTAAAAAGATAAAGTATGGTACTATCTTTTGTGGACGCACAAATGTATTTTTGGAAAGAACAAAGGTGAAACCTATGGCAGATCACAACAAATATTACGTAGTAACGGAAAAGGCGGTGCCAGATGTCCTTCTGAAAGTAGTGGAAGCCAAGAAACTTTTGGATACTCAAAAGCTGGATACCGTACAGGAGGCAGTGGATGCAGTAGGGATAAGCAGAAGCTCTTTTTATAAATATAAAGATGATATTTTTCCTTTTAAAGAAAAAACGAAGGGAGAAAATATTACGTTTATCCTTCAGATGGATGATGAACCGGGGCTGCTTTCCGCTGTGCTTGCAGCTATTGCCCAGTTTCACGGAAATATACTTACTATCCATCAGAGTATTCCTATGAACGGAGTGGCAGGACTGACTTTAAGTGTGGCAATTCTTCCGGCAGAGGGAGATGCCGCAGCAATGGTAGAAAATATTGAGCATATCAAAGGTGTGCACTATCTGAAAATATTAGGCAGAGAATAGGCAGAGGAGAAGATTATGATTCAAATTGCAGTATTAGGATATGGAACCGTAGGTTCCGGCGTAGTGGAAGTGTTGGATACCAATAAGGAGAGTATCAAAAAGCGGGCAGGAGAGGAGATCCATATCAAGTATGTGCTGGATCTCAGAGATTTTCCAGGAAGCCCTGTAGAAAATATTCTGGTCCATGATTTTGAGACGATCATTCATGATCCTGAGGTCAAGATCGTGGTTGAGGTTATGGGAGGAGTCGAGCCGGCCTATACCTTCTCTAAGAGGGCTTTAGAGGCAGGAAAGTCTGTGTGTACTTCTAATAAAGAGCTGGTCGCCAGACATGGGCTTGAACTTATCGAGATCGCCAAGGCCCATAAAGTAAACTATATGTTTGAGGCAAGCTGCGGAGGAGGAATTCCGATCATCCGTCCTCTGAACTCTTCTCTGACGGCAGATGAGATCGATGAGATCACAGGTATCTTAAATGGGACTACCAATTATATCCTGACAGAAATGGGAGACAGGTATGCAGACTTTGACGCTGTGCTGAAAGAAGCCCAGGAAAAGGGATATGCAGAGCGGAATCCGGAGGCAGATGTGGAGGGCTATGACGCCTGCAGGAAGATTGCTATCCTTTCTTCTCTGGCTTATGGAGCCCATGTAAATTATGAGAGTATTTATACCGAGGGAATTACCAAGATTACTGCTGAAGATATGAAATATGCCAGTCTTCTGGGAATGAAAGTGAAACTGCTGGCTACCAGCAAGAGAAAGGACGAGAAATTTTACGCAATGGTCTGCCCGGAATTGGTGGGAAAGAACAGTCCTCTTTACAGTGTGAACGGCGTATTTAACGCCATCTTTGTCCATGGAAACGTATTGGGAGACGCTATGTTCTATGGAAGCGGCGCAGGAAAACTGCCTACAGCCAGCGCCGTAGTGGGAGACGTAGTGGACTGCGCAAAACATCAGGGAAAGACTGTAGTGACCTACTGGAGCAGTAAAGTTCTGGATCAGATTGACATAAAGGATGTAGAGCATAAATTTTTTGTGAGAGTGAAGGGAAATCTTCAGGAAGACAAAGAAAAAATGGAAGTGCTTTTCGGAAAAGCAGAGTTTATTTCGGTTCCCGGACTGGACAATGAATTTGGATTTGTCACTGGAATGATGAGTGAAAGAACATTTGATGAAAAAGCGGCCGCCCTTCCCGATATTCTGGGAAGGATCCGTATCAGAGCATAAGAGGTAAAAGAACATGAAATATATTGTGGTTTTAGGAGACGGTATGGCAGATGAGCCCCTGGAGGAACTGGGAGGAAAAACCCCTCTGGCATATGCAGACACCCCTGCAATGGACAGCCTGGCTGGTCGGGGAGAATTGGGAATGGTAAAGAATGTCCCAAAAGGAATGGCGCCGGGGAGCGATACGGCAAATCTTTCTGTGCTGGGATATGACCCGGAGATCTACTATTCCGGCAGATCTCCTCTGGAGGCCTTGAACATCGGCGTGGATATGGAAGAGGGAGATGTGGCCATACGGGCAAATCTGGTAACTCTGTCTCAGGAAGAGGAGAGCTATGAGGATAAGCGGATCCTGGACCACAGCGCAGATGAGATCACTACAGAGGAGGCAAAGATTCTCCTGGAAGCGGTAAAAGAGGAGCTGGAAAATGAAACTTTTCAGTTTTATCCCGGCACCAGCTACCGTCATTGTCTGATCTGGAAAAATGGGATGACGGTACCTCTCACGCCTCCCCATGATATTCGGGGGAAAAAGATCCGGGAATATCTTCCTGATGATACGGCTCTTCTGAAAATGCAGAAAAAGAGTTATGAGATCCTGAATGATCACCCTGTGAACCGGGCCAGAATAGAAAAGGGGCTGAATCCGGGAAACAGCCTGTGGTTCTGGGGGGCAGGAACAAAGCCTTCTCTGGATTCCTTTGAAGAAAAATTCCACAAAAAAGGAGCTATGATCTCCGCGGTGGATCTTTTAAAAGGAATTGCCGTGGGAACCAGCATGAAAAATATTTATGTGGAAGGGGCTAACGGAGGTCTGGATACCAATTATGAGGGAAAGGCAGACGCGGCTTTGAAAGCTCTGCTGGAAGATGGCTGTGACTTTGTGTATGTCCATGTGGAGGCCCCTGACGAGATGGGACATCAGGGAAGCATAGATAAGAAAATCAAGGCTATCGAATATCTGGATAGAAGAGTGGTGGCTAGAATTAAAGAAGGAATGGACGCTTCCGGAGAGGATTACAGGATGTTGGTGCTGCCGGATCATCCCACGCCTATCTGTGTAAAGACTCACACTTCCGACCCTGTACCCTATGTGCTTTACGACAGCAGAAACAAGGAAGAAAAAGAAGGGGCCTGCTACAGTGAGGCAGAAGCCCGAAAGACAGGAAAACTGCTGGAAAAGGGACATGAGCTGATCTGGCATTTGTTAGAAGAATAAAAGAAAGACAGAGAGCTGTGACAGTTTTATCTATCGGTATAGATGAAACTGCCACAGTTTTTTTCTTCAGTATTCTTTACAACATATGGATATTCTGGTGAGATATTCTTCTTCTTTTGCGGAAAGTTCGTCCAGGACCGCCTCTTTGTATATAAACTCGCCGGGGGTGAGCAGGTGTTCCTCCAGATATGCCAGAAGTTTTCGGAAGGCGCCCTCTGATTCATAATAATTTCCTCTCAGATATACGACGGCATAAGTGCCTGCCTTTTTTTTATAGGTTTCCGCAGAAGGAGGTATTTTTTCCAGAGGCTGGCAGGTCTCTGTAAAGAAATATCCGTATGTTTCCCAATCTTGAGTCCTGAGTCCAGACAGGGGAAGCATAGCACCGTAAGGATACCCGGAGTTCAGATGATAACGGCTGCACTGGGAGATATGCTCACAAAGTGCAGAAAAGATCTGATCATGATCATCAGAAAAAATAGGATTGCTTAAGATCAGAAGCTGATCGTTCTCCTGGGTCTCCAGGAATACGGGAGAGAGACCTGTGATGTTCCGCAGTTCCCTGGCCCTGTGGAGGAGTGAAAGTTTTGTGTTGATCACAGTCTGTATACGGCGGAGCTGTTCAAGCTCCGCCGCTACTTTTATCTGCTGGGCTTCCAGAAGTTCCTCTATGGCTGCAGGACTCTGATGGGAGATATATTCTTTTATTTCTTTTAAAGGCATTCCCAGTTCTTTCAGACAGGTAATGGTAAAGAATACATCGCACTGATTTTCACTGTAATACCGATAGCCCTTCTCATCGGTGTAAGCCGGAGAGAAAAGGCCGATCTCATCATAGTGGAAAAGTGTTCGTTTATTTGTTCCGCATAATTTGGCAAATTCTCCGGTTTTTATGCATGGAATATTTAATTTTTGCATAAATATACACTTTCTCCTTGACTATACCGTAACGTTATACTTTATTATATAGAATCGTTAAAAGCGAGTCAATAAGAAAGAAAATATAAAAATAATCCTATTTATCCGGTGTGGGTCTTTCCCTGTGGGGAGACCCGGACCGGATAAGAACATACACAGGAGGACGTATAATTATGCCAAAATTAAGTGAACGGGTAGGAACTTTTACAGATTCTGTGATCCGGCGGATGACCAGGATCAGTGATGAATACGGAGCGATCAATCTTTCTCAAGGCTTTCCTGATTTTGACCCTCCAAAGGAGATCATGGATGCTCTGGCTCAGGCCGCCTATAAAGGCCCCCATCAGTATTCCGTGACTTTTGGAGCAGAGAACTTCAGAGAAGCTCTTGCCAGAAAACAGGGAAAGGCCATTGGAAGGACTATTGATCCGGAAACGGAGATCGTGGTGACCTGCGGAGGTACAGAGGCCATGATGTGCGCTATGATGACTATCTGTAATCCGGGAGATAAGGTTATGGTCTTTTCTCCTTTTTATGAAAACTACGGAGCGGATGCTATTTTGTCCGGAGCAGAGCCTATCTATATTCCTCTGGTTCCGCCGGAATACAATTTTGATATGAATCTGATTGAAGAAGGATTCAAAGCGGGAGCAAAAGCCATCATTGTCTGCAATCCCTCCAATCCCTGCGGAAAGGTGTTTTCCAGGGAAGAACTGATGGGGATCGGAGAGCTGGCTCTGAAATATGATGCCTTTGTGGTTACAGATGAAGTCTATGAGCATATGGTCTATGCGCCTTACCATCATACTTGTATGGCTTCCCTTCCGGGAATGTATGACCATACGATTACCTGCAATTCCCTTTCCAAGACTTATTCCATTACCGGATGGCGTCTGGGGTATCTGATCGGTCCGGAGGAAGTCATCGAGGCTGCCAAAAAGGTCCATGATTTTCTTACGGTAGGAGCTGCGGCCCCTCTTCAGGAGGCTGCGGTAACAGGACTGAATTTTCCGGATTCTTATTATGAGGATCTTCTGAAGACCTACACAGAGAAAAGAGATTACTTTTTGAAAGGACTGGATGAGATCGGCCTGAAACATAATGTGCCGCAGGGGACTTATTTTGTGCTTATCGATATCCGGGAGTTTCTGGATCTGCCTATGTTTGAAGGATACACAGATCTGGAATTCTGTGAGTGGATGATCAAAAATATCAAGGTGGCGGCAGTACCGGGGTCCAGCTTCTTTAAAGAAGAGGTCAATAACCTGATCCGTCTGCATTTTGCCAGAGAGAAGGAAACGATTGATGAGGCGCTTCGCCGTCTGAAAAAATTAAAGGAGCTGGAAGGATGAGATCATATTCTGTATATTTTGCAAATTATACCATAGGAGAAGATGCTTACGAAAATGTATCCCAGGTATGCAGCCATTATGGAAAGCGGATCCTTCTTATCGGAGGAGAAAAAGCCATGGAAGCCGGACTGGGGATCCTGGAAGGAGCAATTAAGGGTACAGAACTGGAGATCGCAGATAAAGTGGTTTTCGGAGAGGATTGTACCCCGGGAACTATTCAGCGATGGGCTGCCTATGCCAGGGAATGCAGAGTTGACATGATTTTTGGAATGGGAGGAGGAAAGGCCCTGGATACTGCGAAAGGGGCGGCAGACCAGGCAGGCCTTCCTGTATTTACTTTTCCTACCATAGCGGCTACCTGTGCGGCAACCACCGCTTTATCCGTAGTATATAAGGAAGACGGAAATTTTGACAGCTTTTATTTCTTTGACAAGCCGGCCAGGCACTGCTTTATCAATACCCGGATCATTGCCGATGCGCCCTGGCAGTATCTCCGCGCCGGCATGGGAGACACTATGGGAAAATTCTTTGAGTGCCATTTTGCGGCCAGGGGAGATAAGCTGGACCACAGCTCTTCTCTGGGCAGAGAGATCAGCAACCTGTGCTACGGTCCTTTGCTGGAACATGGGGCCCAGGCACTGAAAGACTGTAAGGAGCATAAAGCTTCCTTTGCCCTTCAGCAGGCGGTGCTGGCCAATATCGTGAGCACAGGAATGGTCTCTCTGATGGTCCTGGATGACTATAACTGCGCCATTGCCCATTCTGTATACTATGGTCTGGTACTTCTGCCGGGCTTTGAAGAAAAATATCTCCACGGCGATGTGGTAGCTTACGGAGTGCTGGTCCAGCTGGCAGTAGACCATGATATGGATAGGCTGCCGGAGGCGAAAAAATTCCTGAAAGATCTGGGGATCCCTTCTACTTTAAGGGAAATGGAAGTGCCCCTGGACCGGGCATATCTGGCCGATGTATTAAAAGAAACAGTCACAGGTCCGGATATGGAACATATTCCCTATCCGGTAACCGAAGATATGATCTACCAGGCCATGGAAATCGTAGAGGGATTGGAGTAAGAGATGGAAAAGAAGATCGAAAATACTTATGTGAATAAGAAAAACCTGATAAAGTTTATTATTGGTTCTGCTTTTGGCGTACTGATGTTTCTGGTGCCCATTCCCTATGAAACCTCTTTTACTACCCTTCTTGACTTTGTAAAGATGTGGATACAGGCCCTGCTGGGAGGAAGCCTGATCTATATCGTTACAGCTTTGCTGGTGGTTTCTGCAGTGGTAAGCCTGGTGGATTTCCTGATGAAGCCTGATTTTATCAGAAAGAACCGGTATCTGAGCAAGGCCTTCTGCACAACGCCGCTGTATCTGATCTCTAAGATCATCGGAGCTGTGGTAGGGGTCATGGTGCTTTTCCAGGCGGGACCGGAGTTTGTGATCTCCCCGGATACAGGCGGGACTATTATTGATCTTTGCGGAACTCTTTTCTGTATTCTGATCGCTTTCAGTTTTGTCCTTCCTTTCCTTACCGACTGCGGGATCATGGAATTTCTGGGAGTCATTGCAAGACCTGTAGTCCGGCCCTTATTCCATGTGCCCGGCCGGGCGTCTGTAGACCTGATCGCCTCCTGGTTCGGCGCAGCCAATGCGGCGGTGATCCTTACCAGAGAACAGTATATGAAAGGATTTTATACAAAACGGGAAGCCGGATATATTATGACGAATTTTTCCCTGGTATCTGTACCCTTCTGTCTTATGGTGGCGGAAACCCTGGGCCTGTCCGGAGATTTTCCGGTCTTTTATCTCTGTGTCTGTATCGTGGGGATCATCCTGGCAGTTATTATTGCCAGGATACCGCCCATTCGTACCATTCCCAATACCTATCGGGAGGCTACAGGAAAACAGGTGGCAGAGGATCTTCCCCAGGAGAAAGGGGTTCTTTCCTACGCCCTGGAATCCAGCTGTAAAAGAGCCAGTGAATTTCATGTGGACACAGTTCTGGTAAGCGGCCTTGAGGTAATGATGGGAACACTTTTTGATCTGATCCCCATTGTGGCTTCCTGGGGTGTAGTAGCTCTGGCAATCGCTACTTACACACCTTTCTTTGACTGGATTTCCTATCCCATGGGACTGTATCTCCAGCTCTTCGGAGTAGAGGACGCCTTTGCCGTAGCGCCGGCCACCTTAGTAGGCTTTACAGATATGTTTATTCCTGCCCTGCTCCTTGCAGGTTCGGATATAGCTGTAAAGACCACTTTCATTATCGGTGCATTGTCTCTGGTTCAGATCATTTATCTGACAGAAGTGGGGACTGTAGTGATCAAAAGTGAAGTTCCTCTGGGATTCTGGAAACTGCTTCTTTTATTCCTTGAAAGGACTCTGATCGCTATTCCTATTCTGGTACTGTTGGCAAATCTCATATACGGTTAAATAAAAAGGTACTGCCGCATTAATCATACTACAGGAATATTTCTGCATTTTATGTTCGGCAAATTTGCATAAAATGTAAAATATTTTTGTTTTTGATTAATGCGGCAGCACTTTTTTTATATAATTTATTGTTCAGAGAAAGAAACTTCAGCAGCGTCTTTCGGATCAGGGCGGGGATGATCCAGTTCACCGGTGACATCCATGTAGAAATGGGCGAAGGTGTTCTGGATATAAGGCTCCAGCCAGAGATAACCAATGTAGCATGTAAAAATACAGATGACCTCCAGAGGAATAAAGCTCAGATTGATATAGAAATATCTGCCCTTATTTCCTTTCATCAGACGACAGCTTGTTTTCATTGCTTCTATGGCCCCCATCTCAGGATTATCAAGCAGCAGATAGTTGGATAATCCGAAAAACAAAGATAAAAGAAGATTTACCAAAGCCTGGATCAGGGTTGCTCCCAGACTGAAACCGAGAGACTCCAGTCCGTCGGTCCGGTAGCTTAAAATATCAAGAGGAAGGGACAAAACCACTTCTCCCAGGAGAAGGATCAGGTTTAAGGTCAGGAATCTGTCCGGCTGCATGGTAAAAGGCTGGATCAGATTTTTCAGCTCATATGGCTCTTTTCTATTGATATTCAGGTGCATTTTCATATAGCCTGCCTGCAGGACAGAAATAAAAAGTGATACGATATAAAGCATGATCTGGCAGGTAACGATGCTGAGTATACTGTAGGGATTCATCAGCGCGGTGATCACCATAGTCAGTATAATGGAACAGATAAAAATAAGGAGGAAGGCGCCGATCGGAAGCCCCCACTGCCTGTTTAAAGTCTCTCTGGAGAGAGCTTTTAAATCTGATGATGAACGTTTCATAAAGATATCTCCAATCTATAAAGAATGTATGCCGGAGAATCCGGCGGTACTTTTGATAAGGAAGGTAAATATTTACTTTCCTATAGTTCCGTTGTATAATTTTCTATAAATTTTTATGGTAAGAGAGGCGAAAAAAATGGAACGGCCCAGAAATCCACATCTGGAAAATGGAATTTATCTTTGCGGACTGATCTTCCTGGGATTGATAGTGTTCTGGGCGGCAGCGGGATATTTCCTGAAATTGGAATTTAACCTTCCTCCATGTCTGTTTCACCGTCTGACAGGCCTGTATTGTCCGGGATGCGGAGGCACAAGAGCGGTGCGCCTTCTCTTTACAGGGCATATATGGAAATCTTTTTTATATCATCCGGGAGTCCTCTTTGCAGCAGTTTTGTATCTGTGGTTTATGGTTTCCCAAACCATAGAACGTTTTTCAAACGGAAAGCTGAAGGTGGGGCTTCCCTATTCAGATAAATTCCTCTATTGGGAAATGGCGGTTATTCTCCTGCAATGCCTTATCAAAAACCTCGTCAAAATATCTTTGGGGATTGGGATCCTGTGACTCTTAAATATAGTTGTCTCCAGTTCCGGGATCTGTCTCCTCATAGCCTCCGGAGAATCCACCGTCATCTGGATCCGAATAGCCGGGATAGCCCTCTCCTCCGTTAAAATAGTCAAAATAATCATTGAAAAAATCTTCATAAGCATCTTCCCCGCTGTTGTAGTCAGGAATGCCGGATGATGAGGATCCTGAATCAAACTGGGAGAATTCATCGGTATATTTCTGGATGAATTCATAAATATCCTGTTCGGTCAGAGTATCCGATGTGATCAGATTCATATAATCCCGGATAATACTCTGCCCTGTAGGAGAAGAAAGAACCCAGACAGAGATTGCCGCCACGATTGCTGCGAGAACAGCAAGAAGGGCAGCGGAAATCCCCATTCCTGCTTTTGCTGTCCCGGGACGGGAATGTTTTCCTTTGGAAAGACAAGAAAAAAGGATTCCAAGCCCTGTAAAAGGGATGGATATAAAAGGAAAACAGCATAAAGATACCAGCGCCAGAATTCCCATAACAAGAGAAACTGTAGCAAAGCCTTCATTTCCGTCGTAATACCGAGGCGGAGGGGACGGCATAGGATCTTCCGGATTATACGGCTGATAATAATTGCCTTCTGTTGGATTGTCCATAAGTGAGAACCTCGTTTCTGTAGTATTTTTCCCTATTTTAGCATGTATGGACGAAGGGGGCAAGATATTGGAGAAAGAATTGAAAATACTGGAAGGTCTCCTTGATTTTTGGGAAAATACATGATAGAGTTTTATGGGCTGAAGAATCATAAATATAGGAAGGAACAATAATTATATGGATATTATTCAGAAAATCACCCAGGAATTAAAAGTAGAAAAATGGCAGGTGGAAGCCGCCGTTAAATTAATAGACGAAGGAAATACGATTCCTTTTATTTCCAGATATAGAAAGGAAGCCACAGGGGCTTTAAATGATGAACAGCTCCGTAATCTTTTTGAAAGGCTGAATTATCTCCGTAATTTGGAAGATAAGAAAAATCAGGTTCTTTCCAGCATTGAGGAGCAGGGTAAACTGACTGAAGAACTGAAAAAGCAGATTCTGGATGCAGAGACTTTGGTGGTGGTGGAAGATCTTTATCGTCCCTATCGTCCAAAAAGAAGGACCAGGGCAACGATTGCCAAGGAGAAAGGTCTGGAGCCTCTGGCAAATATCCTGCTTTTACAGATGACGGAAAGAAATCTGGCAGAAGAGGCGGAGGCCTTTGTTTCCGAGGAGAAAGGGGTAAAAACTCCCCAGGAAGCTCTTTCAGGAGCTATGGATATCGTGGCGGAGAGTATTTCAGATGAGGCGGATTACCGCATTCGTATCCGCAAGATGACTATGAAATCCGGGCTCTTGGTTTCTACTGCAAAAAAACCGGAAGAATCTATAGTATATGATATGTACTATGATTATGAGGAGCCGGTTTCTAAAGTGGCGGGGCATAGAGTCCTGGCTATTAACCGGGGAGAAAAAGAGAAGATACTCACTGTAAAGATCCAGGCTCCGGAGGAGGAAATCCTTCGTTATCTGGAAAAGCAGGTGATCAAAAGAGAAACTCCAAACACTGCCGAAATTTTAAAGGAAGCGGTGGAGGACAGCTACCGGCGTCTTATCGCCCCGGCTATTGAAAGAGAAATCCGCAGCGATCTGACAGAAAAAGCAGAGGACGGCGCGATTAAAGTATTTAAGAAAAATCTGGAACAGCTTCTTATGCAGCCCCCTATTGAAGGACAGGTGGTACTGGGCTGGGATCCTGCTTTCCGTACCGGCTGTAAACTGGCAGTTGTAGATCCTACAGGAAAGGTTCTGGACACCACTGTGATCTATCCAACAGCGCCTACCACTCCGGCTAAGATCGCAGCGGCGAAAGAGACTCTGAAAAAACTGATCAAAAAATATCATATTACTTTATTTTCTGTAGGAAACGGAACGGCCAGCAGAGAATCTGAGCAGATCATTGTAGAACTTCTGAAGGAGATACCGGAAAAAGTTCAGTATGTGATCACCAATGAGGCAGGAGCGTCTGTGTATTCCGCCAGTAAACTGGCCACGGAGGAGTTCCCTAATTTTGATGTTGGGCAGAGGAGTGCGGCTTCTATTGCCAGAAGGCTGCAGGATCCTCTGGCAGAATTAGTAAAGATTGACCCTAAGTCTATCGGAGTAGGACAGTATCAGCATGATATGAATCAGAAAAAACTGGGGGAGGCTCTTTCAGGAGTAGTGGAAGATTGTGTAAACCGTGTGGGCGTGGATCTGAACACAGCTTCTGTCTCTCTTCTGGAGTATGTGTCCGGCATTTCCAAATCTATTGCTAAAAATATCGTGGCTTACAGAGAAGAAAACGGACGTTTTGAGGACAGAAAAGAGCTTTTGAAAGTAGCTAAACTGGGTCCGAAAGCTTTTGAACAGTGTGCCGGATTCCTCCGCATCCGGGGAGGAAAGAATCCTCTGGATGGAACCAGCGTACATCCGGAGTCTTATGAAGCGGCAGAGAAATTTCTGGCTCAGATGGGAATGAAACCGGAAGACATTTTTAATGGGCCGGGAGTATATTATGTAAAAGATTACGGTCAGATGGCTAAGAAGCTGGGAATCGGAGAGATGACACTCCGTGACATTGTAAAAGAGCTGACAAAGCCCGGAAGAGATCCCCGGGAGGAAATGCCAAGGCCGATCCTTCGTACAGATGTTTTGGAAATGAAGGACCTGAAGGAAGGAATGATCCTCAAAGGGACAGTGCGGAATGTAATTGATTTTGGCGCTTTTGTGGATATCGGTGTTCATCAGGACGGTCTGGTGCATATTTCTCAGATGACAGAACGGTATATCAAACATCCTCTGGAAGCGGTCAGTGTAGGTGACGTTGTAGAAGTAAAAGTGCTGGGCGTAGATATGAAGAAAAAGAGAATTTCTCTCACTATGAAGGGAATCCATGAAAAAGGATGAGACCTGATTCTGAGAGATTTCTATAGATAATTACTTTAGAAAGAGAAAGGAAGAGCTTAAAATGAATGTAAATCAGGAAAGAATTGCAAAACTGCAGCAGGAAATGAAGGCGGCAGGGATAGATCTGTACCTGGTGCCTACTGCAGATTTTCATCAGTCTGAGTATGTAGGAGACTATTTCAAGGCGAGAGCCTGGCTTTCTGGATTTACCGGTTCTGCAGGAACCCTTATCGTAACAAAAGATCAGGCCTGCCTGTGGACAGACGGCAGATATTTTATCCAGGCGGCGAAGCAGCTTTCCGGCACAGGGGTGACTCTTATGAAAATGGGAGAAGAAGGAGTACCCACAGTAGAAGAATTTATTGAAGCAAATCTCCCTCAGAAGGGATGTATGGGCTGTGACGGAAGGACCATTAGTGTAGCGGAAGGAAGGAAATATGAAGAGCTTCTGAATAAGAAAGAAGGAACTTTAAAATGTCAGGATGACTTGGCAGGGAAAATATGGTCAGATCGTCCCCAGATGTCTAAGGAGCCGGTTTATGTTCTTAATGTGAAGTATGCAGGAGAAACCCGGGAAGATAAGATTTCCAGAGTCCGTGAGGAGATGAAAAAGGCGGGCGCCCAGGTTCATGTGCTTTCCAGCCTGGATGACATTGTATGGCTGCTGAATATCAGAGGAAATGATATCGAATACAATCCTGTAGTCCTTTCTTATGTGATTCTGACTATGGATCAGGTCCACTTCTATGTGCAGGAAGAGGCTGTGCCGGATCAGGTGAGAGAAGAATTGGAAAAGGCAGGAGCGGTGCTTCATCCATATTTTCAGATTTATGAGGATGTGAAAAAACTGGATCCTTCCTATAAGGTAATGTTGGAGGAACAATGCACAAACTATGCTCTCTATAAAAATATCCCGGAAGGCACAGAAGTTATTTTTCAGCCTAATCCTGCAGCTGTTTTCAAAGGAAATAAGAATCCTGTAGAGATGGAAAATCTGAAAATAGCCCATGTAAAAGATGCCAGAGCTATGTGCAGGTTTATCTACTGGCTGAAAAAGAATGTGCCAGGAGGAGAGGTTACAGAATACAGTGCTTCTATGGAGAGCAGGAAATTCAGGATGGAAGATCCAGACTGCCTGGATCTGAGCTTTGAGACAATTTGTGCTTACGGGCCTAACGCAGCTATGTGTCATTATGCCCCTACAGAAACAGATTTTGCAAAAGTAGAGCCAAAGGGATTTTTCCTTATTGATTCCGGCGGACAATATTGGCAGGGAACTACAGATATTACCAGAACCATCGCAGTAGGAGAACTGACTCGGGAGCAGAAAGAACATTTTACACTGGTACTCCAGGGACACATCCGTCTGGCGATGGCAAAATTCCAGCAGGGATGCAGCGGAGCAAACCTGGATATTCTTGTCAGAGGTCCTCTTTGGGCAAAAGGTCTGGATTTTAACCATGGAACAGGACATGGGGTAGGATATCTCCTTAACGTTCACGAAGGACCTCAGAACATTAACTGGAAGATCCATACAAGCGGGGGCAGAAGAGGAAATGCAACTCCTTTGGAGGAGGGAATGCTTACTTCAGATGAGCCCGGACTGTATCTGGAAGGAAAATATGGCATCCGTACAGAAAACTTGCTTCTCTGCAGAAAAGCTGAGAAGAATGAATATGGCCAGTTTATGGAATTTGAGACCGTTACTCTGGTGCCATATGAGAGAGAAGCTATTCTTCCGGAAATGCTGACCAGAGAAGAACTGGAATGGTTGAATCATTACCATAAAAAGGTATATGAAACTATAGGACCTCTGCTGAATGAGGAAGAAAGAAACTGGCTGAAAGAAGCCACTGCTGAAATCGGCTGAAGTTAAAACAAAGAAACAGAGCCGCCTGAAAACTAAAAATAAACATAAAAAAACAGGACTGGAGCGGTTCTGTTTTTTTGCCCAAAGGTTGAAGGGAGAAATCTTTTTTTTTCAGATTTTGTGCATTGACATAGTGAGAAAGGGAGTCTTATAATGATGTTGGTTCGGTAACGAACTATTCGGTGCCCGAACTAATTCAGTGAGGTGAGAGAATGGAAAAAAAAGAGTTGATTCAGGGCGATCCCAAGAAAGAAGAGGATGCGGGAAGAATCATCAATATCGTATCCCATCAACTGAAACGGACAATTTTTTGCTACGCATGGAAGGACTGCGGGCTGACCACCATGCAGAATCGTGTTCTGCACTATATTCTCGCTAAATCCCTGGAAAATCCCGTATACCAGAAGGATATTGAGAAGGAATTCAGGGTCAGCAAGTCTACGGTAACGGAAATCCTGCAGCTTATGGAAAAGAATGGGTTTATTGACAGAAAGTCATCGAAACGCGATGGCAGGATGAAGAGGATTATGCCTACAGAAAAGGCCATTACGATTCAAAAAGAAGTAATGGAAAATATCCGGACTGTAGAAGAAAAGCTTCGGGCAGGAGTCAATGAAGAAGATTACAGAACCTGTCTCAAAGTCCTGAAAAAGATGTCCGAAAACTTAGCCGAAGAAAAAGATCATATGAAAGGAAGGGAAGAGATGTATGAATAGGAAACTGCTTCGATCTGTACGGGAATACAAAAAGGAATCTATTATGACGCCGATTCTCGTAATCTTTGAAGTGTTTATGGAAGTGCTGATCCCGCTTCTGATGGCCCGGATTATCGACGTGGGAATTGCCGACGGCGATATGGGGTACATACTGCGTATAGGAGTGCTCCTGGTGGTCATGGCAATGGTGTCTCTGTTTTTTGGCGCTATGGCAGGAAGGATGGGAGCAATAGCATCTTCCGGTTATGCAAAGAATCTGAGACATGACATTTTTTATAAGATCCAGGAGTTTTCATTTAAAAATATTGATCATTTTTCAACATCCAGTCTGGTAACCAGGCTGACCACAGATATCACCAATATTCAGATGGCATATATGATGACTATCCGTATGCTGGTAAGAGCGCCGATCATGATCGTGCTGTCTCTTATCATGACTTTGACCATCAATGCGGATATCGCCTTGATGCTGCTGATCACAGTGCCGATCCTGGGAGGAGCCCTGATTTTTATTGCTAAAAAAGCCCACCCCCACTTTATCAAGGTATTCGATGAGTATGATGTGCTGAATAACACCGTACAGGAGAACGTGAATGCGGCCAGAGTGGTAAAGGCATATGTAAGGGCTGAGCATGAAGACGAGAAATTCCATAAGATTTCAGGAATTGTCTACAAACTGTTTACCACTGCTGAAAAGATCGTAGCCTGGAACAATCCGGTAATGATGTTTGCTATGTATCTGGTTGTTCTGTGTATGGTTTATATCGGCGGCCAGAGCATTGTTTTCGGAACTATGGAGACAGGAGAACTTACCAGTGTGATCGTTTATGCGATCCAGATCCTTAGTTCGCTGATGATCGTTTCCTTTGTCTTTGTATTGATCATGATCGCGCAGGCGTCTACAGACCGTATTACTGAGGTTATGGACGAAGTGCCGGAAATGTCTGACAAGGAAAATGCAAAGACAGAAGTGAAGAATGGCGACATTGATTTTGAAAATGTAGACTTCAGCTATGCCGGAGAAGGGGGAAACCTGTCTCTGAAAAATATTAACCTTCACATTAAATCAGGACAGATGATCGGTGTTATCGGCGGTACCGGAAGTGCCAAGTCTACTCTGGTGCAGCTGATCCCCAGACTTTATGATGTGACCAAAGGCTCTGTAAAAGTGGGAGATGTGGATGTACGGGATTACAAGCTGGAATCTCTCCGCGACCAGGTTTCTGTGGTACTGCAGAAAAATGTGTTGTTTACAGGATCGATTTATGACAATATCCGCTGGGGCGATGAGAATGCCACAGATGAGGAAGTTCAGAGAGTCTGTAAGCTGGCCCAGGCTGACAGCTTTATCCAGGAATTCCCGGATAAGTATGACACCATGATCGTGGAAGGCGGAAATAACGTTTCCGGAGGTCAGAAACAGAGACTTTGTATTGCAAGAGCACTGCTGAAAAAACCTAAGGTACTGATCCTGGACGATTCTACCAGTGCGGTGGATACCAAGACAGACGCTATGATCCGTAAAGCCTTCAGAGAGGAAATACCGGATACTACCAAGATCATCATCGCACAGAGGATTTCTTCCGTAGAAGATGCAGATATGATCATTGTTATGGAAAACGGTGAAGTAAACGGCGTAGGAACTTCAGAAGAGCTGCTGAAAAATAACGCTATTTACCGTGAAATCTATGAATCACAGATTAAAGGAGGTGGAGAGGATGAGTAAACTAAATGATAAGCCAAAGGTAAGCGCAGGTACCCTTAAGACGGCGGGCAGACTTATGAAATATGTGACAGGTCCTTACAAGGTACAGTTTATCATTGTATTGATTTGTATACTTATGACCTCCATATCATCTATTGCTGTGTCCCTTTCCCTGAGATTTTTGCTGGATGATTATATCCTGCCTCTGGTAGGACAGCAGGATCCGAATTTTTCTGAGCTTTATAAGGCAATGGCAGTTCTGGCATGTATTTTTATCTTAGGAGTTATCGCCAGTTTTGTATATAACCGTATGATGGTTGTGATCGGTCAGGGAGTGCTGAAGAAAGTTAGGGATGAGATGTTTGAACATATGCAGACTCTTCCTATTCGTTACTTCGACCAGAATACCAACGGCTCTATCATGAGTCTTTATACTAACGATACCGATACCCTGAGACAGATGATCAACCAGTCCATCCCACAGGTTCTTATGTCCAGTTTTACCATTGTGGTAACCTTTATCTCTATGCTGCTTTTAAGCCCGATCCTTACAGTACTGGCCGTGCTGGTGATCCTGCTTATGATAGTAGTAGCCAGATATGTAGGAGGAAACAGCGGTAAATACTTTATCAGACAGCAGATCGACCTGGCGGATGTTACCGGATATGTAGAAGAGCAGATGAACGGCCAGAGGGTCATCAAGGTCTTTAATCATGAGAAAAGGACTGAAGAGGACTTTGACAGATTGAATGAGAGACTTTATGAGAGCGCTTCTTCCGCTCATACATTCGCCAGTATGATGGGACCTATCATTGGAAATATGGGAAACCTTCAGTTTGTACTTACTGCCATTTTCGGAGGAGTACTCTCTGTAGCCGGG
The DNA here is from genome assembly GCA_019120545.1 of Candidatus Blautia stercoripullorum. Taxonomy (GTDB): domain Bacteria; phylum Bacillota; class Clostridia; order Lachnospirales; family Lachnospiraceae; genus Blautia; species Blautia stercoripullorum. The sequence continues at coordinate 19,313 of DWUX01000069.1, forward strand.
ATCGGAGGAATCACCCTGGGTATTATGGCTTCTTATCTTCAGTTCACCAGAAGCTTTACCCAGCCCTTTATGCAGATTGCCCAGCAGTTTAACTCCATTATCATGGCGCTGGCAGGTGCAGAGCGTATTTTCCATATGATTGATGAAAAACCAGAGGTGGATGATGGATATGTTACTCTTGTAAATGCCAAGAGAAATCCAGACGGAAGCCTTACAGAATGTGAGGAGCGTACCGGCCTTTGGGCATGGAAACATCCTCATCAGGCAGACGGCAGTGTGACCTATACAGAACTGAAAGGGGATGTAAGATTCTTCGACATGTCCTTTGGATATACGGATGATCACATGGTGCTCCATGATCTGACCCTTTATGCAAAGCCGGGACAGAAAGTAGCCTTTGTAGGATCTACCGGCGCAGGAAAGACAACGATCACTAACCTGATCAATCGTTTCTATGATGTTCAGGACGGTAAGATCCGTTATGATGGAATAAACATTAATAAGATCAAGAAGGCGGACCTTCGCCATTCCCTGGGAATCGTTCTTCAGGATACGCATTTGTTTACAGGAACTATTATGGAGAATATCCGATACGGAAAGCTGGATGCGACAGATGAAGAGGTTTATGCGGCAGCAAGACTTGCTCATGCGGACCAGTTCATCAATATGCTTCCTCAGGGGTATGACACAGTCCTTACCGGAGATGGAGAGGAACTGTCTCAGGGACAGAGACAGCTGCTGGCTATTGCCAGAGCGGCAATCGCAGACCCGCCAGTATTGATTCTGGACGAGGCTACTTCCAGCATTGATACCCGTACAGAACGTATTGTTCAGAAGGGTATGGATAACCTGATGAAGGGACGTACTGTATTTGTCATCGCTCACAGACTGTCTACGATCCGGAACAGTGACGCTATCATGGTTCTGGAACATGGCCGGATCATTGAGAGAGGTACCCATAAAGAACTCCTGGCTATGAAAGGAACTTACTATCAGTTGTATACTGGAAAACTGGAACTGTCATAAGAGTAGTTTTTAAGAGAATAAATAAAGAAAAAGGCTGAGGCAATCTCTGTATGCAGGAGATTTGCCTCAGCCTTTTTGATGTATCTATAGAAGGAATGAAAGAGGGACGAAGTTACGGCTGCTTATATTTCATGATCTGTCCCATAATATGCAGCATGGTCAGGGCTGCCAGCCGGCAGCCGGTATAACCGGGAGTATCATAAGGCGGAGCTGTCTCTACCATATCAAAACCGATCACTTCCGCTTTTTTGCAGATTTCTGTCAGAAGTTCTGTGGTTTCTTCATATAACAGGCCTCCTGGAGACGGCGCTGCCGTTGCAGGCATGAGAGATATGTCATAGGCATCTATATCAAAAGTAATGTAGGCCTTTCCCTCCGGTATTTTTTCCACGAGTTCCGAAAGACTCATAGCATGGAATTGTTTTGCTGTGATAACGGTATTTTCTTTTCTGGCTTCCTGCCAGTCCTGACGGGAGCTGCTTCCCAGTCCCCGCATGCCGATCTGGACGATCTTTCCTATGTGAGGCATCTCTGACATACGGCGGATGGGATTTCCATTTCCGAATTTTTGCGGACCCCTTGCCATAGAAAAATCAAGATGAGCGTCAAACTGAATAATGTTCACAGACTCTGACAAACAGTCCAATGCTCTTGCGGCAGGAATAGAGACAGAATGGTCTCCTCCCATCAGAGCAGGGATTGTTCCTTTTTTTAAAACCTTTCGAACGGTTTTTTCAATAGAGGAAAAACAATAGCCGGGATCTCCATGCAGAATATCCACATCTCCGCAGTCTACCACTTTTACCGGGGCCGCCAGCAGAAATTCATCCTTTTCAGGATCGTAGAATCCGGAGCTTCCTCTGGCATAGGCCGTGGAAATATTCCGGATACCTCTGGGCCCCAGACGCTGTCCGCCGTACCAGGCAGCGCCCTGGTCATAGGGAATTCCAAGAATTCCGATATGAGCATCCAACAGATCCAGGTCTGTACAGACAGGATATTTGGCGAAAGAACAGATACCGGTAATTGGCAGGTTTATATTTTCCATAGCTATATGCTCCTTTGTAGTTTTGATGTATAAAGTTTAACAAAAGACAGGCTGCTTTTACATGGGAAATTTACGGAATAGAAAAGAAAAAAGTTAAGAAATTAAAAGATTTTTTCGGAGAAACTTAAAAAAATATGATATTCTGTAGATATGAATTTTACAGGAGGCGTATTATGGATCATACGGACATACGGATATTAAATATTCTTCAGGGTAATGCAAGGATGTCCATGACAGAGCTGGGAAACCGGGTGGGTCTCACTTCTCCCGCGGTGACAGAACGGGTAAAACGGCTGGAAGAAAAGGGAATCATTGAAGGTTATAGAACGATCATTAAAAGAGGAAAAATACAGAAAGGGCTGGCTGCTTTCATTAATATGGAAATATCCAGCGACAGATGGAAAAGTCTCATAGAATATTGCGAGAACTCTCCTTATGTCTTAGAACTATATCATACCATAGGCGTATATGGCGCTATGCTGAAGGTTTTTGTTCCGGATACGGAAACCTTTGAAAAATTTCAGCAGGAGCTGGGAAAGTATGGGAATACTACCTCTTCGGTCATACTTTCCTCCAGATTTTCTCTGAAAGAATTATGGGAAGATAAGACAGAAACCTGAGTCTGAGCTTTAAATTCTCTTAAAAAACCCTTGAAATAGGACATATAAAGGCATATAATGTACTACAGAATAAAAAGAAATTCTTCGGGGCAGGGTGTGATTCCCTACCGGCGGTAACAGTCCGCGACCCGTATTTTACGGCTGAACCGGTGAGATTCCGGTACCGACAGTATAGTCTGGATGAGAGAAGAAATGATAATATTTCATTGTGGCTTTCATGGAGGATACCCTGAAGAGGGGTATCCTCTTTTCTGATTTACCCAAGAGGTAAGCCATATGGAGAATTTCCTTTTATGAAAATCATGTAAAGGAGATAATGAAAATGAACAATGAAGCAGCAGTAAACAGAAAGATCAGGACTCAGAACAGATCGAAACTGAGAACAACCGTGCAGATCGGAATGCTTGGGGCAGTAGCCGCAGTGCTGATGTTTTTTGAATTTCCGATTCCCTTTATCGCGCCGCCCTTTATAAAAATGGACTTCTCTGAGATCCCAGTGCTGGTAGGAACTTTTGCTATGGGGCCTTTAGCGGGAGTATTTATCGAACTTCTGAAAAACCTGCTGAACCTGGTGATCCATGGAACTACCACCATGGGAGTGGGAGAATTATCCAACTTTATCATCGGTTGTGCTTTTGTGGTTCCTGCAGGCCTGTTTTATAAAAAGAAAAAGACAAGAGCCAATGCTCTGAAGGGGATGGCTGCAGGAACACTGCTGATGGCGGCTATGGGCTGTCTGACTAATGCTTTTATTATGTTCCCGCTGTACAGCACCCTTATGGGAATCCCTATGGACAGTTTCATCGCTATGGGAACGGCGATCCATCCGGCCATTGACAATATGGTTACATTTGTTATACTTTGTATGGTGCCTTTTAATCTGTTAAAAGGTATTGTGATTTCATTTATTACCCTGCTTCTCTATAAGAGACTGCGGGTACTGTTAAAAGGAGAATAAGTATGGCAAAGATCAACGGCATTACCCAGAA